>NZ_VPED01000038.1:0-32282 GCF_013417335.1 Acinetobacter sp. YH16031 | reverse complement strand
TGAAAACCTTCAAAATTCTTGCTGAGCGTTATCGAAATAGAGGTAAAAGGCTTGGTTTGAGATTCAATTTAATCGCTGGAATCTACAACTTGGAACTGAGCAAAAAATGATTTATGAAAGAGGTCTATTTACTATGCTTTAATGATATTCGTCCAAATAAAACGACTTTAATTCAGTCATTAAATAATAATTTCACCTATTTTATATAACATCTAAAAAGTTTTTAATCTCGTTTAAAACACCGCACGATCATATTTAATTGCTTCAAGATCATAGACCTGATAGACCGCATCAAACAGATATCGAATATATTCACTTTCATCCATATTACGAATAGCCATAAAGACCGGGCTGACCGCAAATTCATCTAATAAAGGGATAAAGTTTAAATGTGCCAGCCGAATATTCTGTGCACTTTCCGGTACGATACAAACACCCTCTCCAGCAGCTACAAAGCCAAGTGCCAGTTGCAATTCACTGACTGCACGGATATTTTTTGGCTCTAGTCCATACTCGGAAAATATACCGCGCACTTGGGTAGAAAAATTAGCCTTACCATTATTCGGGTATAAAAAGAGTGGCTGATCTACCAGTTCAGCCAGATTCACGCCATCTCGTTGCGAAAGAAAATGACTAGAATGTGCCGCGACCATGAGTCTTTCTTCACGCAGCAACACCCGTTTCACTGCTGGATCTGAAATTCTCAAGCGTCCAAAACCGACATCAATCCGCCCTTCTTTAAGTGCCTGAATCTGCTCTGAAGTATTCATTTCAACCATCTCAATTTTGAGCTGGGGGTGTTGCTGCTTAAATAGAAACACAATACGCGACAGTAAACCGAATAATAACGAGCCAACAAAACCAATGCTAATGGTGCGATCCGCGATACCAATCCGCTTGGTCATCGATTTGATTTCTTCCGCATTAGACAAAAGTTTAACCGCATGCTGATAGAAGAATTGACCTGCTTCTGTGGTCTTAAGCGGCCGGCTACCTCTTTCAAAGAGCTGAATATCCAGTTCCTGTTCCAGATTTTGTATCTGTCTGCTTAAAGGTGGTTGAGCAATAAACAGTTTTTCTGCCGCCTTGGTAAAACTTTGTTCTTCGACGACTGCGACGAAGTAACGCAAATGCCTGAGTTCCATATTATTGCATACCTTTAAAGTATAAAAAAATGCTAAATCGATCTTAGACCAATCAAATTTATTCTTTTAAGGTATATCAAGTCAAAACATTAAAGCAAGAATGTGAAGCGTAATTATGTATAAGTCAGTTGAAACCTTGCTGGTTCAAATACCGACGATCCGTCCTCACAAGATGGCTGTCGCAACCATGCAAACCCAGACACTGGTCCTGGTCAAAATCACCACCGAAGACGGCTATGTGGGTTGGGGCGAAGCCACCACTATTGGCGGTTTAGGCTACGGTGAAGAAAGCCCAGAAAGTGTCAAAGTGAATATTGAGACTTACTTTGCACCGCTTCTGAAAACATTATCAGGTTTGAATGTTGCACAGACATTACAAGCCATCAAAAAGAATATTAATGGTAACCGTTTTGCCAAGTGTGCCATTCAAACTGCGCTACTGGATATTCAGGCACAACGTTTGAACCAGCCACTGAGTGAAATTCTAGGTGGACGTTTACGTGACAGCGTACCAGTGCTGTGGGTCCTGGCATCTGGCAATACCGAGAAAGACATTGCTGAAGCCCAGAAAATGATTGCGGCCAAACGCCACAATATTTTCAAACTGAAAATTGGTTCTCGTCCAGTGGAACAGGATGTTGAACACGTGCTTGCGATTAAACAGGCACTAGGCAAAGACATTTCGATCCGTGTTGATGTGAACCGTGCCTGGACAGAGCTAGACGCGATTAAAGGCATTCAGTTACTCCAGGACGGCGGCATTGACCTGATTGAACAGCCATGTGCCATTGATAATCTGGATGCAATGCGACGTCTGACCCAGCGTTTTGATATCGCCATCATGGCGGATGAATCCTTGATGGGTCCGCAGTCTGCCTATCAGATCGCACGTCAGCATGGCTCATCAGTTTTTGCAGTCAAAGTGGCGCAATCTGGTGGCCTGATTGAAGGTTGTGAAGTTGCAAAAGTGGCACAGCTGGCAGGTATCGATCTGTATGGCGGCACCATGCTTGAAGGTCCGGTGGGCACGATCGCCTCTGCCCATGCCTTCTCGACTTTTGAAAGTCTCGCTTATGGCACCGAACTGTTTGGTCCACTGCTGTTAACTGATGAAATTTTAAGAACCCCACTCCAGTATCAAAACTTTGAACTTGAGATTCCGAAAGGACCAGGTCTGGGTATTGAGTTGGATGAAAACAAAATTGACAACTTGCGTCGTCAATAATTCCAGGAGAACCCCATGCTTTTCCAAGTACGAATGGACGTCAATATTCCAAAAGATATGCCAGTTGAACAGGCCAATGAAATTAAGGCTGTCGAAAAAGCCTATTCACAGGATCTGCAGCGTCAAGGTAAATGGCGTCATATCTGGCGCATCACTGGACAGTATTCAAACATCAGTATTTTTGATGTTGAAAGCAATGAAGAGTTGCACAACCTGCTACAAGGCTTGCCACTCTATCCGTATATGAACATCGAAGTCATGCCATTAAACCGTCATCCATCTTCAGTTCGAGATGATGACAGTTAATTAAGTACCAGATCAGGAATCGAAAGATTCCCCTTGCAAAAAACAAACAGAGAGTACTGCAACAAGGATTGTGGCCAGCCAAATTTAGCCAGCCGATAAAGCTAAAGATGCGCCACTAAAATATGAAAACATACTTTAGGAGCAATAGTATGAACCGCCAAGAAATTGATGCACTGGTTAAAAAAATGAATGTCGACACAGCGACAGGACCAGTTGATGCGCGTGTACAACAAGTTGTTGTACGTTTATTAGGTGATCTTTTCCAGGCTATTGAAGATCTTGATATTTCTCAGACTGAACTCTGGAAAGGTCTGGAATACTTTACTGATGCAGGTCAAGCCAATGAATTAGGCTTACTGGCTGCAGGTCTTGGTCTGGAACATTACTTAGACTTACGCGCGGATGAAGCAGATGCCAAAGCAGGCATTACTGGCGGTACACCACGTACCATCGAAGGCCCGCTCTATGTTGCAGGTGCACCTGAATCAGTTGGTTTTGCGCGTATGGATGACGGTTCTGAAGAAGGCAAAATTCCGACCCTGATTATTGAAGGCACGGTGACCGATACTGACGGCAACATCATTGAAGGTGCCAAAGTTGAAGTCTGGCATGCCAACAGCCTGGGCAACTATTCGTTCTTTGACAAGTCGCAATCGGACTTTAACCTGCGCCGTTCTATCTTTACCGATCAAGACGGTAAATATGTTGCGCTGACCACCATGCCGGTCGGTTATGGCTGTCCACCTGAAGGTACTACCCAGTTCGTACTGGACAAATTAGGTCGTCACGGTAACCGCCCATCTCATGTGCATTACTTCGTATCTGCACCGGGTTACCGAAAGTTAACCACACAGTTCAATATCGAAGGCGATCAATACCTGTGGGATGACTTTGCCTTCGCCACACGTGATGGGCTGGTCGCAACTGCTGTTGATGTGACCGATGAAGCTGAAATCGCACGCCGTGGTTTAAATGGTCCATTCAAACATATCCAGTTCAATATTGAACTGGTGAAAGACCAGGTTGCTGCACCAAGCACTGAAGTAGAACGTCGTCGCGCAAGCGCTTAATTCAAAATGGAATCGGGATGTCAGTCTGAGCAACATCCCGATGACTTCCCCTCCTTGGAAAGTCGGAGACTGGACATGCCTCGTATTCCTGTAATTAACACCAGCCATTTAGACCGTATTGATGAATTACTGGTCGATGATTTTGAATCTGGTGAATTTAAATTGCACCGTTCCGTATTTACTGATCAGGCCCTGTTTGATCTGGAAATGAAATACATTTTTGAAGGAAACTGGGTTTATCTGGCCCATGAGAGCCAGATTCCTAATAACAACGATTACTACACAACCCATATTGGCCGTCAGCCAATCATCATTGCACGTAATCGTAATGGCGAACTGAATGCCATGATCAATGCCTGCTCACACCGCGGTGCACAGCTCTGCCGTTATAAGCGTGGCAATAAAGCAACCTATACCTGCCCATTCCATGGCTGGACATTCAATAACTCTGGTAAGCTTTTAAAAGTCAAAGACCCGGCTGATGCAGGCTATTCAGATTGCTTTAACCAGGACGGTTCTCATGACCTGAAAAAAGTAGCTCGTTTTGAAAATTACAAAGGCTTCCTGTTTGGCAGCCTGAATCCGGATGTTCCTTCTCTGGAAGAATATCTGGGTGAAGCCACGAAGATCATCGACATGATCGTGGGTCAGTCTGAGCAAGGTCTGGAAGTTTTACGTGGTTCATCGACTTATACCTATGAAGGTAACTGGAAGCTGACTGCAGAAAACGGTGCCGATGGTTATCACGTCTCTGCCGTGCACTGGAACTACGCTGCGACCACTCAGCAACGTAAGGAAAAAGAAGCTGGCGATAATATTCGTGCCATGAGCGCAGGTTCATGGGGCAAACAAGGCGGTGGTTCTTACGGCTTTGAACATGGTCATATGCTGCTTTGGACACAATGGGCCAACCCGGAAGACCGTCCAAACTTCGCCAAGAAAGACGAATACACAGAGAAATACGGTGAAGCGATGGCGAAATGGATGATCGAACGTTCACGTAACCTGTGTATCTATCCAAACGTTTACTTCATGGATCAGTTCGGCTCACAAATCCGTGTTCTGCGTCCAATCTCTGTCGATAAGACTGAAGTGACGATTTACTGTATCGGTCCTGTCGGTGAAGAGCCTGAAGCACGCACCCGCCGTATCCGTCAGTATGAAGACTTCTTTAATGCTTCTGGTATGGCTACCCCAGACGATCTGGAAGAATTCCGTGCCTGTCAGGCCGGTTATGCTGGGATCGCGCTGGAATGGAATGATATGTGCCGTGGTTCTAAGCACTGGATTCAAGGGCCAGATGATGCAGCCAATGAAATTGGCCTGAAACCAAAACTGTCTGGTATTAAAACAGAAGATGAAGGCCTGTACCTGGCTCAGCACCAGTACTGGTTAGAGCTGATCAAAAAAGGCATTGCGACTGAAAAAGAAATTGCTGCAAGCACTGAAGGAGAAACCGCATGAGCGACATCACTTTAGAAAATATTGCACAGTTCCTGTATCAGGAAGCCCGCTTTTTAGATGATGAGCAATGGGATGACTGGTTACAGTGCTACGCCCCTACTGCTTCTTTCTGGATGCCAGCCTGGGATGATGATGACCGTCTGACTGAAGATCCACAGTCTGAAATCTCACTGATTTACTACCCAGACCGTCAGGGTCTTGAAGACCGTGTGTTCCGGATCAAGACAGAACGTTCATCTGCCACCATGCCGGATACCCGTACTAGTCACAACATCTGCAATATTGAAATTGTGGAACGTGATGGCGACAAGGTCACTGTGCGCTTTAACTGGAATACCCTGAGTTTCCGCTACAAAACCAGTTACAGCTACTTTGGTATGTCTCGTTATGTAATCAATTTTTCAGGCGAAAAACCACAGATTTTAAGCAAATACGTGGTGCTGAAAAACGATTACATCAACCAGGTTATCGACATTTATCACCTCTAAGACTGTCTCGACAGCAAGGTCAAACCTTTCAGCCAGGGAAATATGGCTGAAAGGCTAAGTTTCAAAGATTTATATAGGATATTCAGCCATGTCAAACCACAATGTTGCACTCCAATTTGAAGATGGCGTTACACGTTTTATTAGTGTTGCCCAAGGCGAAACCTTGTCCGATGCAGCTTACCGTCAAAAGATCAATATCCCTCTAGATTGCCGTGACGGTGCATGTGGAACGTGCCGCGCTTTTTGTGAATCAGGTGCGTATGACATGCCTGAAGAAATGTACATTGAAGATGCACTGACACCAGAAGAAGCCGCAGAAGGTTTTATCCTGGCTTGCCAATGTAAACCGACTTCGGATGCCGTGTTCCAAATTCAGGCCTCCTCTGATGTCTGTAAAACCGAGATTCATGCATTTCAAGGTACGTTGGCCCGTGTAGAAAACCTGTCTGATTCCACCATTACTTTTGATATTCAACTCGATGATGGTCAACCAGACATTCACTTTCTGGCAGGTCAATATGTCAATGTTAGTATTCCAGGCACCACAGAAACCCGTTCTTATTCATTCAGCTCAAAACCGGGTAATCGCCTGACTGGTTTCGTAGTACGTAATGTACCGAACGGGAAAATGAGTGAATTCTTGAGCAAAAATGCCAAAGCTGGCGACAAAATGACCTTTACCGGTCCGTTTGGTAGCTTCTACCTGCGCCCTGTGACCCGCCCTGTCTTGATGCTGGCGGGTGGTACAGGTATTGCACCATTCATGTCGATGTTGCAAGTGCTGGAAGAAAAAGGTTCAGAGCATCCAGTGCGTCTGGTATTTGGTGTGACCAATGATTTTGATCTGGTGGCCATTGAAAAACTGAATAAACTACAAGATAAATTCCCGTGGTTCGAATACCGTACTGTAGTGGCAAACCCGGAATCTGCACATGAACGTAAAGGCTATGTCACTGGCCATATTGAAAATGAATGGCTAAATGCTGGTGAGGTTGATATCTACCTGTGTGGCCCGGTACCAATGGTTGAAGCGGTTCGCGGCTGGCTAGAAGCAGAAGGCGTAAAACCTGCAAGCTTCCTGTTTGAAAAATTCTCAGCAAACTAACTAGAGGGAATTTATTCAATGTCTAATCGTCAAAGATTTGAAAATAAAGTTGTAATCGTGACCGGTGCCGCTCAGGGCATTGGGCGCGGTGTCGCGCTGCAAGTGGCGAGCGAAGGCGCTCAAGTCGTCATGGCTGATCTTTCCCCTTATGTGGAAGAAGTTCTGGCTGAAATTGAAGCGACTGGCGGTGATGCGATTACCGTCAAAGCCAATCTGGAAACGTTTGCCGGTGCTCAGTCAGTCGTTGAAAAAGCCTTAGATACCTATGGTCGTGTCGATGTACTGATCAATAACGTGGGTGGTGCCATCTGGATGAAACCTTTTGAAGAATTCTCTGAAGAGGAAATTATCAAGGAAGTGAACCGTTCGCTGTTTCCAACGCTGTGGTGTTGCCGTGCAGTTTTACCAGAAATGATTAAAAATCAGAAGGGTACCATTGTAAACGTATCTTCTATTGCCACACGCGGCATTAACCGTGTGCCATATTCGGCATCGAAAGGTGGCGTAAATGGCCTGACGGCTTCCCTTGCCTTTGAACATGCCAAAGATGGTATTCGCGTTAATGCAGTTGCAACGGGTGGCACCGAAGCACCTCCCCGTAAAGTACCGCGCAATGCCAATCCACTGACTGAATCTGAACAAGAATGGATGCAGCAAGTGGTAGATCAGACCATTGACCGTACGTTTATGGGTCGCTACGGCACAATTCAGGAGCAAGTAAATGCCATTCTATTCCTGGCTTCCGATGAATCATCTTATATGACAGGTACCGTAGTACCGGTCGGTGGTGGAGATCAAGGCTAGTCCTGATCATCACGATTTTTGACAGGCTCATGGTTCGACGCAAGGAGGCACATTACCAATGAACACCCTGTTTCAGACATTAAAAAATGACTGGTCAATTTCAGCGACTGTTGCAGGATTTCTAGCAGTGCTGATTTCCTATTCAGGACCACTGATCATTTTTTTCCAGGCAGCGCAGCAAGCCCAGGTTTCCCCAGACATGATGATTTCATGGATTTGGGGAATTTCTATTGGTGCGGCGCTCGCAGGTATCTTTTTATCGATTAAATACAAAATACCTGTTGTCACCGCCTGGTCTGCGCCCGGAACGGCACTATTGGTCACGCTGTTTCCCGATATTTCGCTCAATGAAGCGGTTGCGGCCTATATCACCTCTGCTGTGGTGATTTTTCTCATTGGGATTACCGGTTATTTCGACAAATTGCTGTCCTGGATTCCCCAGGAAGTCGCTGCCGGAATGATGGCCGGAATTTTACTGCAGTTTGGTTTAGGACTGTTCACCGCGACCGATACCATGCCCTATATCGTCTTTGGCATGCTGGCGGTGTTTTTGCTGGCCAAGCGTTTCAGTCCACGTTATGCCATGGTCTGGGTGCTGGTTGCCGGTGTGATTTTAAGCATGCTGCTGGGCAAGATTAATCCGGTCACGGCAGATTTCAGTCTGGCAATTCCGCAATTTATTGCACCGGAATGGACTTGGAGTTCCACCCTGAATCTGGCCCTCCCGCTTATTCTGGTCAGTCTGTCGGGCCAGTTCTTACCAGGAATGGCCATTATCAAGATCAGTGGATATGACATGCCTGCCAAGCCAATTATCAGTGCAACCAGTATTGCCTCGCTCGCAGTAGCCTGTGTGGGGGGGATTACTATTGTATTGGCCTCTATTACGGCCGCATTGTGTTTAGGCAAAGACGCGCACGAGCTGAAAGAAAAGCGTTATATCGCGGGTGTGGCGAACGGGCTTTTTTATATTTTAGGCGGCCTGTTTGCCGGCAGCATTGTCATGCTGTTTAGCCTGATGCCGAAGGAATTAATTGCAGCTTTGGCAGGACTGGCCTTACTCGGAGCAATTGCCACTAACATCTCTGTGGCGATGGGCAAAGAGTCGCAACGTGATGCCGCACTGATCACCTTTTTAGCAACTGCTTCCGGCATGCATTTCTTGGGGCTGAGTTCAGTCTTTTGGGGGATTTGTATTGGCCTGGTAGCACATTTTCTGCTGTCACAGAAAGACCGTAATGCTGTTCCGGTTGCAACATCAGATTCAAAACGAATTTAAAGACATCCATTAGTTTAGGGTATGTAAGGACCAGATTATGATAGATAAAAGTTCATTATCATTGAAAGAAGCACTCTCCCAGATCAAGGATGGTTCTATCATTATGATCGGCGGATTTGGGACAGCGGGTCAGCCTGCTGAACTGATTGATGGTCTGATCGAATTGGGAATCAAGGATCTTATTATTGTCAATAATAATGCTGGTAATGGCGACTATGGTCTGGCGAAACTGCTTAAAGCGGGCGCTGTGCGTAAAATTATCTGCTCTTTCCCGCGTCAGTCTGATTCCTGGGTATTTGACGAACTCTATCGTGCAGGCAAGATCGAACTGGAACTGGTGCCGCAAGGTAATCTGGCTTGCCGTATTCAGGCAGCAGGTATGGGCTTAGGTCCAATCTATACCCCAACCGGTTTTGGTACCTTGCTGGCTGAAGGCAAACCAACCTTGAACTATGAAGGCAAAGATTTTGTCCTGGAAAATCCGATTAAAGCTGACTTTGCTTTAATTAAGGCCCATCAGGGCGACCGTTGGGGCAATCTGGTCTACCGTAAATCTGCGCGTAACTTTGGCCCGATTATGGCGATGGCAGCTGATGTAACCATTGCACAGGTTTCTGAGGTGGTTGAACTGGGTACACTGGATCCAGAGCACATCATTACCCCAGGAATTTTTGTTCAACACGTTGTTCAAGTTAAACCTGCACAATAATTGGCATCGGAGAGAAATAATGAGCTATAGCAAACTGACCCGTGACCAGATCGCTGAACGTGTGGCACAAGACATTCCTGATGGCGCTTATGTGAACCTCGGTATTGGTTTACCGACCAAGATTTCAAGCTACCTGCCAAGCGACAAAGACGTCTTCCTGCACTCTGAAAATGGCCTGCTGGCTTTCGGCCCTCCTCCTGCTGAAGAAGACCGCGATCCTGAACTGATCAATGCCGGTAAAGAATTCGTGACCTTACTCGAAGGCGGTTCATTCTTCCATCATGGTGACTCTTTCGCGATGATGCGTGGCGGTCACCTGGACATCGCCGTACTGGGCGCGTTCCAGGTGGCTGAAAATGGCGATCTGGCCAACTGGCATACTGGCGCACCAGATGCAATTCCAGCAGTCGGCGGTGCGATGGATCTGGCTGTGGGTGCCAAGAAAGTTTTCATCACCACAGACCATGTGACCAAAAAAGGCGAGCCAAAAATCGTGGCCGAACTGTCTTATCCTGCGACTGGCCTGAAATGTGTCGACCGTATTTATACCGATCTTTGTGTGATTGATGTGACACCTGAAGGGATGAAAGTGATTGAGAAAGTTGAAGGTCTGTCATTTGAAGAATTGCAGGCATTAACTGGTGCCAAACTGATTGATGCGACACAGGGTTAATAATCCCTCCTAACCTCCCTGAGTGAGTTTTAAAGCACAGCTTTTAAAATTCAGCATAAGAAAGGGAGGAAAAGTCCCCCTTTGATAAAGGGGGATTTAGGGGGATTTAAAGGAACAAGGAATTTAATAAATGAAAAATGCATATATTATCGATGCCATCCGTACCCCATTCGGCCGTTATGCCGGTGGTCTCGCGCCTGTTCGTACAGATGACTTAGGTGCAGTTCCAATTAAAGCTTTGATGGAACGCAATCCAAGCGTGAACTGGGAACAGGTCGATGACGTGATTTATGGCTGTGCCAATCAGGCCGGTGAAGACAACCGTAACGTCGGTCGTATGTCTTCATTGCTTGCAGGCCTGCCTTATCAGGTGCCGGCAACGACCGTGAACCGTCTGTGTGGTTCATCGATGGATGCAGTCGCGATTGCAGCACGTGCGATTAAAGCTGGTGAAGCAAATCTGATTGTGGCTGGTGGTGTGGAATCCATGTCACGCGCTCCTTTTGTCATGGGTAAAGCAGAAACCGCTTATGGCCGTAGCCAGAAAATTGAAGACACCACCATGGGCTGGCGTTTTATCAACCCGAAACTGAAAGAACTGTATGGCGTGGAAACCATGCCGGAAACTGCTGAAAACGTGGCAGAACAGTTCAATATTAATCGTGAAGATCAAGACAAGTTTGCCCTGACCAGCCAGCAACGTACAGCAGCAGCACAAGCCAAAGGTTTCTTTAAAAATGAAATCGTGCCCGTGGTCATTCCTCAGCATAAAGGCGAACCAGTTGTGGTAGATACTGATGAACATCCGCGTGCCTCTACCACAGCAGAAGCTCTGGCGAAACTGAAACCTGTGGTGAAAGCAGAGGGGACTGTAACGGCGGGTAATGCTTCTGGTATTAACGATGGTGCAGCGGCACTCCTGATTGCATCTGATGAAGCTGTTGCTCAGCATGGCTTAAAACCACGTGCCAAAATTATTGGCTCAACCGTTGTAGGTGTTGAACCACGAATCATGGGTTTTGGTCCAGCACCTGCCATCAAGAAATTACTGGTACAAACCGGTCTGACTTTAGAGCAGATGGATGTGATTGAGCTGAATGAAGCCTTTGCTGCACAGGCACTGGCGGTAACCCGTGACTTAGGTCTTCCGGATGATGCCGCACATGTAAACCCGAATGGCGGTGCCATTGCCATTGGCCATCCACTAGGTGCTTCCGGTGCCCGTCTGGTGACAACCGCACTGAACCAGCTGGAACAGACTGGCGGGAAATATGCCCTTTGCTCTATGTGTATCGGTGTAGGTCAAGGTATCGCGCTGATTATTGAACGTGTTTAAAAAATCCCTCCTAACCTCCCTTTCTTGCACAAGGCTTAAGCAGTGCTTATGCCTTGTTCAGGGAGGAACTTTTAGAAGGAAATAAAAGGAATAACAAATGCCAATATTTACATCAAATGATGCCCAGATTAATTACCAGACTTTTGGGGATGCTAGCAAACCTGCCTTGGTATTTTCCAACTCACTGGGTACCAAATACAGCATGTGGCAGCCACAGATTGAACATTTCCAGCAGGATCATTACGTAATCTGCTATGACACCCGTGGTCATGGTGGTTCGGAAGCACCACAAGGCCCGTATAGCTTGGAGCAGCTGGGTCAGGATGTCGTGAATCTACTGGATCATTTGGATATTGCAAAAGCAGCATTCTGTGGTATTTCTATGGGTGGCTTAACCGGTCAATGGTTGGCGATTCATAAGCCAGAACGTTTTAGCCAGGTGATAGTCTGTAACACCGCAGCCAAAATTGGCCAGGAACAGGCATGGCAAGACCGTGCTGTGCTTGTCCGTGAGCAAGGTCTTGCTCCGATTGCAGCAACTGCGGCATCACGCTGGTTTACTGATCCCTTTATCCAGAGCAACCCGGCAGTCGTTGCAGAACTTTCAAACGACCTCGGAGCTGGCAGCCCAGAAGGCTATGCAAACTGCTGTGAAGCTCTGGCTAAGGCGGATGTCCGCGAACAACTTAGTAGCATTCAAATCCCTGTGCTGATTATTGCGGGTCAGCAGGATCCGGTGACGACTGTTGCAGATGGACAGTTTATGCAGCAACGTATTGCGAATAGCCAGTTGTTTGAAATCAATGCTTCGCATATTTCCAATATTGAACAACCGGAAGCCTTTAATCAGGCCGTACAAACTTTTCTTGCTGCTTAAATTTATTCTTATAAAAAAGCCACGATATATCGTGGCTTTTCTTTTATTCGTGTATTCGTTAAGCCCAGATCACCAGCATCGCTGCAATCACCACCAGTACCAAGCCCCAATGCTCGGCACGCGCCAGTTTTTCTTTAAAGAAATAAGCTGAAATCAGCAGACTGAACAGGATTTCGATTTGTCCCAAGGTTTTCACGATTGGCACGCTCATCATACTCATGGCAGTAAACCAGCCGAGGGAGGCCATAAAGCTACAAAAACTGACTTTAAACGTGAGTCCCAAACGTTGCCACATGGCAATTAAGGTTTTGCGGCTAAACAAGCTTAAATAGATCAGCATACTGAGACACTGGAAACCAATCACCGAAATCAATACCCATGAAGCACGATGCACGGTTGGTAACATCGGCAGTTCCAGACTGGCTTCACGGACCAAGAGTGAAGTAATGGCAAAGCTCAAACCACTGCCGATTCCGATGGCTAAAGTCTTGGTAGATAGGCCGGTGAGCTGATTGCCCTTACTCAGCAGGAATACCGCATAACCACCGATCAGCACCCCAATCCAGGCGAGTACAGACAGATGATCTGACAGGAAAATTACTCCGATAATGGCTGCCAGAATCGCTTCACTTTTTGCCAGTCCAACGCCAATCGCATAATTTTTCTGTTTAAACAGCTGCACCATCAAGGCGGTTGCCAGAATCTGGCTAATACCGGCAATCAGAATATAGATCCAATACTTCGGGGTAAAATGCACCACACTTTCTACCGGTTTGAAATGGTATAAAGCTGCAATGTAAAGCCCGGCCAACGGCAAGCCAAACAGGAAACGTGCCAGTGTCACGCCCCAAATATCGACAGTAGTACTGAGCTGTTTTTGAAAGGCATTTCGCCAGGCCTGCATAAATGCAGCCATTAAAGTAAAGAAAATCCAGCTGATTGCCATACCCTGATCATTAGTACCGTAAAAGTGAATTAATTCTATGCCTTAGTACAATCTATGACTAATTAAAAAAGAGATAATGGCTAATAGCTAAAAGTTTAATTTTCTAATTTAGAAATAATTAAAATTTATCAGTCTGATAGGGATAAAATTGATTTCTTAGATTTGAACTATGCTGAAAAAATAAGAAAATAGCTCCAGATTCTTAATTAAATTATAATAAAAGACTTTCCTATTCTAAGGGAGCTATATTTGATTCAACAGGATAAACTTTTTCCATTGGAATAAAGCGAATGCCATGTTTGTGAGTAAGTTCACCTGTGTCTACAAAACCAAATTTTTTATAAATATTGAAGCCATATAAACTGGATTTGACTGTGATCCTTTGATGCCCTTGATTACAGATTTGTTCTTCTAAAAAATTCCACATTTGTCGTCCATACCTCTGCCCCCTGATACGCTGGATCCAGAAAAAAGTGCATGAAGTGTGCAGGTTCCATATAGGCCACCACGCCCACAATTTTTTGATTAATTTCTCCAATAAAATAATGAATATCAGCTCGGTCAAAAATGGTCTGAAGAATTTCAGGTTGAAAACGCTTGCGCCCCTCTTCACTAGAAATCAAGACATCAACAAATGGGGCAATGACGTTCGCAATTGCAAGTGTATCCTGAACAGTGACTTTTCTTATCTTCATCATATCTTAATACCCCAAAAGCAGAACTATAAAATGAAAAATAATTTATTTTTCAGCATGATGCATGTTTTAACATTGAGTAAAATATATACCAATTAGGTCTTATGAAAAACGCTATTCAATCAATTTTTTTCAATAATTTTTGATCTCTAATTTTTTATAGTTTGCATTATTCAGTTTTTTTAAATTGATACTCTCGTTTTTATTTAAGAAAAAAATACATAAGTCAGTTCATCGGTTTTTTTATTTCTGTCAGCTTTTCGTCTATAAACAGTCACTAAACCATAATTTAATGAATAATCGATCACACGCATTTTACAATTAATCAACATAGTGTTTTTTAAGAAATTTTTATGATGAATTTTTAAACAGGATAAAATTCCGCAATGCAATCTGAATATAAATTACAGAGTTTCAGCAATCCATTGTAATTCATTCATTTTGCAGGGAGTATCGATGAAGTATTTTGAATGTCCAGTTTGCGAACAGCAGATCTTTTTCGCCAAATTCGTATGTGATCACTGCCTTTCTCCTATCGGCTATATCGCATCCGAAAAAGAAATGACGACATTTAAAAAGCTGAATGCTCAGGAGTGGGTTCCCGTTGCCGAGAAGTATCAATATTCCCGTTATAAACCTTGTTATAACTATACCCATCATCAGGTATGTAACTGGATGATCCCCGTAGATGACGAGGAAGATTTTTGTGAATCCTGCCAGCTGACTCATGTAATTCCAAATCTGGAAAATGCCGAAAACATGATTTACTGGTATCGGCTTGAGGAAGCCAAACGCCGGTTTCTATATCTGACCCAACGTATGAACATTATGCCTCGTCCAAAACATTCGGATGATGATCCATTAGGTTTGCGTTTTG
Organism: Acinetobacter sp. YH16031; assembly: GCF_013417335.1. NCBI lineage: Bacteria > Pseudomonadati > Pseudomonadota > Gammaproteobacteria > Moraxellales > Moraxellaceae > Acinetobacter > Acinetobacter sp. YH16031. The sequence goes on along the minus strand of NZ_VPED01000038.1, from coordinate 17,283 downwards.
ATTTTCTTCTTCCTGAAAAAGACAAGCCAGTACTTACCGGCCATGCCAATGGGGTGATTACCTTAAATGCCTTCGAGGCCGATGTGGTTTATCGGGAAACAACCCGGGTCAATATGGGTGAAAATTACAGGACATTATTAGGGCATTTTCGTCATGAAAGTGGGCATTTTTATTTTAATGTCATCCAGCATCTACATCCGGAATTACTCGATGAACTTCGCCATTATTTTGGAGATGAGCGGCAAAATTATAGTGAAGCACTAGAGAGGCACTATAATCAAGGTGCGCCTATCAACTGGCATGAAAAATATATTAGTCCCTATGCCACTGCACACCCGTGGGAAGATTGGGCTGAAACCTGGTCACATTATCTGCATATCATGGAAACACTGGAAACTGCATTTTATGCCGGTCTACGCGTGGAAGGTAATGGCCGAAATCTAGCCAGTATGGACTTTAAAGAATGCCCGATTGGTGGACAGGATTTTGAACATATCCTGGAAAACTGGGTCACCCTGACTTTTAATTTGAATGCCTTAAACCGCAGTATGGGTCTGGAAGATGCTTACCCCTTTAAGCTGACTGAAGCTGTGAAAGATAAACTGCGTTTCATTCATCGGCATATCTTGGATAAAGTCTTTAATAACCCACGTCTGATTCAGAACTAAAATATTTATCTAGTACAATAAATAAAGCCCGTGATTCACAGGCTTTATTTTGGGCTTATTTTAAGAAAGAGAACTAAGCAATTTTCATTGAACCGGTTTCTTCAAACTGGGCATGCCAGGACAAAGCTTCATTTAACAAATGCGGTGTTTGCCCACCATGCGCACAGGCGCGCTCAAAGTAATCATTCAGACTTTTACGATAATCGGGATGAGCACAAATATCGATAATCTTGCGGGCACGTTCACGTGGTGCCAATCCGCGCAGATCGGCCAAACCTTGCTCTGTTACCAGAATATCCACGTCATGGTCAGTATGATCTGTATGGCTCACCAGTGGAACCACAGACGAAATCGCACCACCTTTGGCATAGGATTTAGTCACAAAAATCGCAATATGTGCATGACGGGTAAAATCACCTGAGCCGCCAATACCATTCATCATCTTGGTGCCAGCGACATGGGTTGAATTCACATTCCCGTAAATATCAAACTCCAGTGCGGTATTGATTGCAATTATACCCAGACGGCGAATCAGCTCAGGGTTGTTGGAAAGTTCTTGCGGGCGTAAGACAATTTTATCTTTGTACTGATCAAAATTCTTCATCACCCGTGCCGCACATTCATCGCTCAGGGTCATGGAACAACCAGAAGCAAAGGTCATTTTTCCTGAATCGATAAGCTGGAAAGTACAGTCTTGCAGGACTTCAGAATACATTTCAAGATTATTGAAATTAGAATGTTCAAAACCTGCAAATACGGCATTTGCCACGGAACCTACTCCGGACTGCAGCGGCCCCAGATTTTCAGGTAATCGTCCTGCGGCGACTTCATTTTCAAAGAATTGAATTAAGTGGCTGGCAATCGCCAGTGTTTCTTCATCCGGCTCATCCATTGCGAAAGAAGTATCCGGAATCTCATTAATGACAATCGCAGCAATTTTTTCAGGTGCAACATGGATTCCGATTGTACCTATCTTGTCACTGGCTTGCGTCAAAGGAATCGGACCACGGTTTGGACGGGCTTTAGGCAAATAGATATCGTGCACGCCTTCCAGAACCGGACTAATGGTGGTATCAATTTCAACAATGACCCGATCTGCCATTTCGATGAAATTCGCCGAGTTTCCACAAGAACCTGTGGGAATAATCTGACCATCTTCAGTAATGGCAGTGGCAGCAATAATCGCGACATTAATCGCCGGCAGGTTTTTATGACGGATATTGTCTGCCAGTTCAGAAAGATGCTGATCGATATACATCACTTCACCATTATTGATGGCCTGACGTAAAGAAGGATCAGCCTGATAAGGATAACGGCGGGTTATAACGTTAGCTTCATTCAGTTTCCCATCAATCCGGTTCCCCAGACTTGCACCTGTCGCCAAGGTAATATGGATCGGATGCTGCCGGGCATATTCAGCCAATGCCAAAGGCACAGTTTTCGCTTCACCGGCGCCGCCAAAACCGCTCAAACCAATTACATCACCATCTTGAATCAATTGTAGTGCTTTTTCTACAGGAACTACTTTATCTTGTAATGCGAGCAAACGAATACGCTCTAAACCGTTCATAAAAATTCTCAAAAATTAAAAATAAAGAGACACCTGCTCCTGGCGTACCAGAAGCATTGTGGTCTAATTCAAAAAATATTTAAGTTTGCTACTTTGAGCATATGATCATGCAATTATGAAAAGACTTAAATTAGTTCTACTGCAATCGCTGTTGCTTCCCCACCGCCAATACATAGTGCTGCAATGCCTTTCTTGCCACCAGTACGCTTTAAGGCATGAATCAGGGTCACAATGATACGGGAACCTGAAGAGCCCAGTGGATGACCTAAAGCACAGGCACCACCATTAATATTCACTTTGGCAGGATCCAGTTCAAAGGCATCAATCGCAGCCATGGTTACCATCGCGAAAGCTTCATTAATTTCCCATAGATCCACATCAGCTGCATTCCAGCCAGTTTTCTTCAGTACCTTGTCAATTGCGCCCACCGGTGCAATCGTGAATTCTGATGGATGTTGTGAATGGCTGGCATAAGCCAGAATATTCGCTAGAGGTTTCAGGTTACGCTGTGCTGCAATCTCGCTCGATGTTACGACCAGTGCTGAAGCACCATCGGAAATTGAACTGGCATTTGCCGCAGTAATCGTACCGTCTTTTTTAAATGCCGGACGTAAAGATGGAATTTTGTCTGCTTTGGCATTCAGTGGCTGTTCATCCTGTTCTACCACGACATCGCCTTTACGGCTACTCACAGTGACCGGTACGATTTCATCTTTAAAGAAACCTTGCTGCACGGCGGTCACGGCTTTATTTAAGGAACCAATTGCATAGTCATCCTGCTGCTCACGGGTATAGCCTTTCTTGTCCGCCATTTCCTGCGCCAGGATTCCCATCGACAGACCAGTTTCAGCATCTTCCAAGCCTTCCTGGAACATGTGATCAGTCACTTTGCCATGCCCCATACGGAAACCGGCACGAGCCTTGTCCATTAAGTACGGTGCATTCGACATGGACTCCATACCACCTGCCACTACGATTTCTGCCGAACCTGCCTTGATCGCATCCGCAGCCTGCATCACCGCTTTCATACCTGAACCACAAATTTTATTGATCGTGGTGGCGCCGGTTGAATCTGGCAGGCCTGCCTGACGCATAGCCTGACGTGCCGGACCCTGTTTTAAACCGGCAGGAAGAACGCAGCCCATAATCACTTCATCAATATCATTGGCTGCCAGACCTGCACGCGCTACCGCTTCCTTGATCGCTACAGCACCCAAATCTGGTGCGGTACAGCTTGAAAGTGAGCCTTGAAAACCGCCCATTGCGGTACGTACAGCTTCTACAATTACAATCATTCTAATCTCATCCTTTAACATCATTGTTATCAACACTGCAAAGTAATAGCTCTACAGTGTTCGTCCTTCGCAATATTTGCGGGTTTAGGCCTGTGCAGTGAAATATTCTTCTGGCAATTGCATCACCAGCTCCGCACCCGCCTGAATACGCTGAATTCTTGCACTTAAATCCGGAAGGACTTTGGCAACATAGTAGTTGGCCAGTACCAGTTTGTTCTGGAAGTAACTATCGTCTTTGGCTGCAGCGGCTTTGCTAATCCGCGCATACATATAGACAAAGCTGAGCAGCCCAACCGCATGTAAATAATCGACAGCAATCGAGTTGGCAAAATCAGGGTTCAGCTTAGACTGTTCAACGATGAATCTGGTGATGTCTTCAAGTTGCTGGCAGGTTTCTAATGTCGCCGTTTTAATCGTCAATGAATCATCTAAACTTTGGGCAAATTCACGGATCTCTGCGATATATTCCGCGATATAAGCCCCATTACATTTGGTGGTTTTACGCCCAATCAGGTCAATCGCCTGCACGCCATTGGTGCCTTCATAAATCTGTGAAATGCGCAGGTCACGAATACACTGTTCCATGCCCCATTCACGGATATAGCCATGACCACCAAAGCACATTTGTGCTTCCAGTGCAGAATCCAAGGCCTTGTCGGTCAAATAAGCTTTGGCGATTGGCGTTAACAGCGCCACACGGTCAGTCGCTTTACGCACCGCTTCAGGATCGGTTGAGTATTTGGTGATATCCAGCTGTTGACCTACATACACCGCGAAAGCACGTGAAGCTTCATTATTGGCACGTACATTCAGCAACATACGGCGTACATCGCCATGGACCAGAATTGAATCGGCTGGTTTTTCTGGTGATTTAGCACCGGTTGATGCACGGCCCTGTAAACGGTCGGTCGCATATTGTGCGGCATTCTGATAAGCAAATTCTGCCGCGCCAATGCCTTGAATCCCCATCGACAAACGTTCGTAGTTCATCATCACGAACATGCCCGCCAGACCTTCATTTTCATTGCCCACCATATAGCCTTTAGCACCATCAAAGTTCATGACGCAGGTTGCTGAGCCTTTGATGCCCATCTTATGTTCGATCGAACCGGCAGCCACTGCATTGCGCTCACCCAGGGAACCGTCTGCATTGACCAGGAATTTAGGGACAATAAACAGAGAAATACCGCGTGAACCTGCTGGCGCGTTTGGGGTTTTGGCCAGCACCAGATGAATGATATTTTCACTCAGATCATGCTCGCCGCTGGTAATAAAAATTTTGGTGCCGGTAATATTGTATGAACCATCTTCATTCGGTTCAGCTTTAGTCTTGATAATGCCAAGATCTGTGCCGGAATGTGGTTCAGTCAGGCACATGGTGCCCGACCATTCACCCGTATAGAATTTTGGTAAATAAGTTTCTTTTTGTTCCTGTGAGGCGCGGTCATTGATGGCCATACCTGCACCCACCGTTAATAGCGGATAAAGCATAAAAGATGGATTGGTGCTCCAGATCATTTCATCCGCTAGAACCGTGAGCATCTTCGGCATGTTTTGTCCGCCCCATTCTTCAGGAGCACCCAAGCCTACCCAGCCACCTTCGGCAAACTGTCTGAACGCTTCTTTAAAACCTTTGGGTGTCGTCACCACACCATTGTTAAACTGAGCACCGCCCTCTTCATCTGCAGGACGATTCAGATCAAGAATGACATTTTTTGAAAATTTTGCCATTTCTTCCAGAACCGCATTTGCAGTCGCCATATCGAGATGTGCAAGATTTTCGTTACCTTGCCAAAATTGTTCAGCATGAAATACATCATTTAAAATAAATTCCATGTCTTTCAGCGGCGCATTATAAATCGGCATTTTCAACTTCCTAAAATGGTGATACTCAATCCTGTTACTGAGTATTTTTTCATTATGGATTCGAGAAAATATTTTGAGGCTTTTTGCTCGAATCCATGCATGTCATTCAAAAATCATCATATCGAATTAATCTGGCGATGAATTCATTGACATAAATTAGCGATATAAAATTTAAAATCAAAAACTTTATACCTCTGGTATTTACTGAATCATTAAAACTTAAATCCATTGATGAATGAAAAATTTAAGCTGTTAAAATGACTCTGGCTTCACTTCGCTAAACCTTGTCTGGTCTGGGTTTAAAACGAAAATATGATTCAGCTTTATGCCCTAAAACCATAAATCAAATGTATTGAAAATGGAATTTTATTTAGCAAAGTTGATCTCAAGGGTTCAATTTTCTTGACAATATTTTTAGCGCAGCTGTATATGACTTTTTTCTACAAGAAGTGTTGAATAAATATACAAATTTAGATAAATATCACGACCTTAGTTTTATAGCTATACCTGTGAAAATAGCATATTCTTAGTAGGTTCCTTTTCTAAAATGATGAGTCAAGAAGATGACGACTGTAAGACAGCAGAACTTCCTTCTTCGTAAAGAGAAGATCCTGAGCATGGCAGAAAGTCTACTGCTTGATAATAATCAGGACATCACCTTGAGTGAACTTGCTGAAGAACTGGACATCGCCAAAGGAACCATCTACAAGCATTTTAAAAGCAAGAACCAGTTATATTTAGAACTCATCATTCTGAATGAAAAAAGAATTCTGGCAATTTCCGATAAATATAATAACGATATTAAAAATTATGTTTCGCAATATATGCTTTATCACATGCTCAATTCAAACCGGACTATTTTGCTGCATGTTATTGAAGAGCGTTTAACCAATAATGAAAAAAACCTGAAAGAGTTATTTCAGGAACTCTATCGTATTCGTGAAGAACGGATTATCCGCATTAAAGATATGACCCATGATTATCTGGTATCTTTAGACAGTGCCATGTCGATCCGGGATTATTTATCTTATATCTGGACCGTGACCTATGGTGCTTCACTATTATTAAATTCGACCAGTTATCAAAAAGCGATTGGTTCGCGTGAACGCCTGATTAAACTGTATATTAATCAGGCATTAATGACGCCAGATAAAATATCGGCAGTTTCATAAAAAATGCCTAATCATGATTAGGCATTTTAAAATTATTTTTTAAATGGCAAATATCAAGCCATAGTTTCAGGCGGAAAGCCATCTTCAGTTAATGCCGCGATAATCTCAGATTCGCTTGCACTCGATTCAACTTCCACCATTTTGCTGACTACATCAACATTGACTTTAGCATTTTCATCCAGCTCCTGAATGGTTGCAGTCACACTACGTGCACAACCACCACAAGTCATATTTTCAATACGGAATTTCATCTTGATCTCCCTTTGATCAGTTTAAATTTGGGTTAAGCGAATTTTAATTCAAGGCTATTGATCTGCTTTGATAGCCGTATGTGCAGTTTTCCCATGTGACACACCCTGCTCAATCTGTTTCAGAATCTGACAGTCAGATTGCTCATCTCCAGCACACTGCGCAACCGATTGCTGCAAAATTTTCATCATGTTTTGCATGTCCGAAATTTTCTGTTGCAGTAGCTCGATATGCTTTTGCGCCAACTGTTTGACATCACTGCTGTGTCTGGCATCGTTCTGCCACAGGCCGAGCAATTCTTTCATCTGTTCAGAAGAAAAACCCAGTTCACGCGCATGCTGAATAAAACTTAAAGTCTTGATGTCAACGTCACTATAAACACGATAACCCGAGTCGCTACGTTTAGGATTGGGTAATAAACCGATATCTTCATAATAACGGATCATTTTGGCCGAGATCCCGGAGCATTTCGCGGCCTGTCCAATATTCATTACACTGCCTCCTTCAACTGGATCGGCTGATAAGTCTTTAAACGAAGCGCATTGCTGACCACAAAAACTGAGGATAAGGCCATTGCACCTGCTGCAAACATCGGTGATAACAAAATACCGAAGAATGGATATAGTAGACCTGCAGCAATCGGAATTAAGGCAATATTATAAACAAAGGCCCAGAACAGGTTCTGTTTGATATTACGCATGGTCGCCTGACTCAGGCCAATACCGGTTGCCACATGCTGTAAATTTCCAGACATCAGCACCACGTCTGCTGCTTCAATCGCCACATCCGTACCAGTTCCTATTGCCATCCCGACATCGGCCTGAGCCAAGGCAGGTGCATCATTAATACCGTCACCGACAAAAGTGACGATGCCATGTTGCTGTTGGAGTTGGCGTACCGCATCGACTTTTTCATTTGGCAGAACTTCAGCAATGACATGGTCAATCTTCAGCTGTCTAGCAATGGCCTGTGCAGTATGCTGGTTATCACCGGTAATCATGGCGATCTTTAAGCCTTGATCATGTAAGGCCTGAATCGCACTATATGTTGTGACTTTAATCGGATCAGCCACAGCAATAATGGCAGCCAACTGCTGATCTATAGCGACATATAAAGGCGTGCGTCCCTGTTCGCCCAACTGTTGTGCCTTCTCTTTAAAAATATCGACACTTAAACCCAATTGCTGCATCAGGCGTTCTGCGCCAATATGAATTTGCTGACCTGAAACTTGAGCTTTCACGCCTGCACCGGTGATTGAATCAAAATTACTGACTTCAGGTAGTTGCAACTGTTGTGCTTTCGCAGCTTCCACAATCGCATGAGCAATGGGATGTTCAGATTTGGCTTCCACTGCTGCGACCATTTGCAATACTATTTGCTGCTCAAAACCAGATGTCACTGCAAAATCGGTTAGGGCTGGTTTCCCTTCAGTTAAGGTTCCGGTTTTATCCACCGCCACAACTCTGGTTTGCTGCAAGAGTTGCAATGCTTCGCCTTTACGGAACAAGACACCCAGCTCTGCTGCCCGGCCGGTGCCGACCATAATAGATGTTGGCGTAGCCAGGCCCATTGCACAAGGACAGGCAATAATCAGTACTGCAACAGCATTGACCAGTGCATAAGTCAGATTCGGTTCAGGACCCAACAGGAACCAGACAATAAAAGTCAAAGTCGCGAGCAGCATCACAGCCGGTACAAACCATAAGGTCACTTTATCGACTGCCGCCTGAATGGGAAGCTTTGCGCCTTGTGCCTGTTCCACCATATGAATAATCTGAGCTAGAACTGAATCTTGTCCGACTGCTGTCGCCTTGATCTGCAAGGTGCCATTCTGATTTACCGTTCCGCCAATCACCCGATCTCCAGCCTGTTTAGCCACCGCTAAAGGCTCACCGCTGATCATGGCTTCATCGATATAACTTTGACCAGAAACGACTTCACCATCAACTGCGACTTTCTCACCCGGACGAATCTCGATCAGCATGCCCTGCTGTACATCAGCAATTTTCAGATCAACCCAGGTTCCATTTTGCTGTACTCGAGCAGTTTTTGGCTGCAAGCCAACCAGATATTGAATCGCTTCAGAGGTTTTACCTTTGGCTCGAGCTTCCAGATAACGTCCCAGTAAGATCAAGGCAACAATCACAGCCGCCGCTTCGAAATACACATGTACAGTGCTTTGCGGCAATAATTGCGGAAAGAAAGTGGAAATACAGGAAAATCCATAAGCGGCTATTGTTCCCACGGCAACCAGAGAATTCATATCGGGTGCCAGTCGCAACAATGCCGGAATCCCATGCTGATAAAACCGCCGTCCTGGAATCAGCAAAACCAGAGTCGTCAGTACAAACTGGATATACCAGCTGTTTTGGGTACCTAGCGTATGTGCAATCCAGTGATGAAAAGCCGGAATCAGGTGTGAACCCATTTCCAGAATAAACACCGGAACAGCTAAAATTAGCGCCAACCATAAGTCACGTTTTAGCTGTTCAGTTTCAGCGGTTTTCTTTTCCTGAAAAATCGTTTGAGCATCGGTAGCCTGTGTATCTAATTTTTCATGGGCGTTATATCCAGCTTTTTTGACAGCAGCAATTAAAGCTGGAAGCTGACTACGCGGCGCCTTGACCCAAGCTGTTTCAGTGGCGAGATTGACTTGTGCTTCATTTACCTGATCGACTTTTTTCAAGGCCTTTTCTACACGTGCTACGCAGGAGGCACAGGTCATTCCTTCAATAGCCAGTTCAATTCGGTCGCTTTGAATATCAAAGCCAGCTTTTTGTACCGCCTTAACCAGTTGGGAAACAGCGAGAGGACGAATTGCAGTGACATGAGCTTTTTCGGTTGCCAGATTAACCTGCGCATCCAGTACCTGATCGACTTTTTTCAAGGCTTTTTCAACACGAGCTACACAAGACGCACAGGTCATGCCTTCAATATTTAAATCAAACTGCTGGATCACGGCTTCAAAACCGGTTTTATTGATAGCATTAACGAGTTGCGTTGCAGGAATGGGTTGTTCACTTTTTAAAAAAGCCTGTTCAGTGGAGAGATTGACGTTCGCTTCCACCACACCTTCAATTTTCTTTAAGGCTTTTTCCATACGTGCAACACAAGAGGCACAGGTCATTCCTGAAATCTGTACCTGCTGTTCGTACAACTGTGTGGTTGCTGGTGTATTCATTCTGCGCTCTCCATTCACCCATTCACTGCCTATGCTATAGCTTAAACATTACCATAATGGGAAGGTCAAGCTTCTGGTTTAAATTCTTGATCTTTCATTATATGAAGGCATAACGCCTAATAAAAAAGCCCAAAGATGACTTCAGGCTTTTTCGAGATTTAGTGAAACTAATTTGTTAAATATTTACTCAGCAGAAATATCTTCAAAAAGAATTGAAGATAAATAGCGCTCACCCCCATCTGGCAGAATTACTACAATATTTTTTCCTGCATTTTCAGGACGTGCAGCCAGTTGCGCAGCTGCAGCCATTGCAGCACCACTTGAAATACCCACCAAGATACCTTCTTGAGTCGCAGTTTTACGTGCCCATTCCACTGCATCGCTACTAGTAATGGCAATCACTTCATCGACCAGATCCAGATCTAGGTTCTTTGGAATAAAGTTCGCGCCAATACCCTGAATTTTATGTGGTCCTGGAGTGAGTGTCTCACCACGTTTTGCCTGACCAATAATGGCAGATTCAGCCGGCTCTACAGCAACTGAATAAATCGGCTTGTTTTTCACTTTTTCAAAAAAGCGTGAAATACCGGTAATCGTGCCGCCTGTCCCTACACCCGCTACCAGAATATCGACATTACTTGCAGTCGCTTCCCAGATTTCAGGACCGGTCGTCTCTTCATGGATTTTTGGGTTAGCTGGATTTTCAAACTGTTGTGGCAGGTAATACAGTTCAGGATTTTCATTCACCAGACGTTGTGCTTCTTCCACCGCGCCTTTCATGCCTTTGGCTGGATCTGTCAGTACCAGATTGGCACCTAGTGCTTTCACCACTTTACGGCGTTCAATACTCATGCTTGATGGCATGGTTAAGGTAATGTCATAGCCTTTAGCCGCTGCTACAAATGCCAGCGCAATACCGGTATTACCACTGGTTGGCTCAACAATGTGCATGCCCGGCTTCAATTTACCTGACTTTTCTGCATCAGCAATCAAGGCTGCGCCAATACGGCATTTTACCGAAAATGCCGGGTTACGGCTTTCAATTTTCGCAAGTACAGTCGCTCCGCCAGAAATGGCACGATTGATACGAACTAGAGGGGTATTACCAATTGCCTCTGCATTATTGCTATAAACCGCGATACCTAAATTGGCAGGTATTGGAAAAGCTGAATCTGTAGTCATTAGAATATCCTTGATGTTATTCGCCAAGATGTATTTACATGATACAAGCATTTTCCGGCTTTGTAGATGCCTGAAACAAGATGGGATCACGATAGCAGTTTGAAATGAAACATCTTCTTCACAAAAAACCGGAACACGATAAAATTATCTTATATTTTAATTAGTAAATTATAACTATTCTTGATAACACAATTCATTAAAAACCATAGTAATTCACGCTTTCTATCCATCAATTCACGCTATTCGAGTCGTATAATTCGCGGGCTGTAATTGTATAAATGGACATAGTAAATGAAAACCGATCTTGAAATTGCCGCGATGCGGGATTCAGCTCAACAGGTTGTCGGTATTTTAAAGTTAATGGCCAATACGGACCGACTGCTCATTTTATGTCATCTCTCCCAAAATGAACTGAATGTCTCTCAAATTGAAGAGATTACCGAGATCAGACAGCCAACTCTGTCTCAGCAGCTCATGATTTTGCGTAAAAGCGATGCGGTAAATACCCGTCGAGACGGCAAACAGATCTATTATTCGATCAAAGACCAGAACCTGGTAGAAATGTTAAACAAGCTTTATCAAATTTACTGTGTAAATCAAGCAGTCGCTTAAAGCTGCAATTTACCTCATTCGTCCTGTTTTATTTTAAAGCGATCTGCCTGATTTAAATTTTCTCTACTGAGAGTTTTAAGTCTTTTGCCTTGATCCTTTGTCCCCTCATTCATTTTTTAAAATGTGAATGATCACCTATTTATATCCTAAGACTTCTTAGCATAATTTGTGCATAATATATCTATATTTGTGATTTAGACCTGTATATGCCAAATTTTAAGTCTAGACTGCTCAATAGACTCCCTGCCTGGTCATGGTTAAGTCAGTACAGTCCAGTGAAATTGAAATCGGATGTACTGGCTGCCCTGATTGTTGTCGCGATGCTGGTACCCCAAGGGATGGCCTACGCCATGCTGGCAGGTTTGCCACCGATTATGGGACTCTATGCCAGTATTCTGCCAATGATCATTTATGCCTTATTAGGCGGCAGTACGACTTTATCGATTGGGCCGGTAGCCATCATTTCCATGATGACATTTGCCACACTGAATCCATTATTTGAAGTGGGTTCTCCGGTCTATATTGAAGCGGCAACTTTATTGGCATTGATGGTCGGCATTATTTCCCTGCTTTTAGGTGTATTCCGTTTCGGCTTTTTAATTCAGCTGATCAGCCATCCGGTCATTCAGAGTTTTATTATTGCTTCGGCTCTATTGATTGCTTTTGGTCAGTTCAAGTTTCTGGTGGATTTACCTTTAAAAGCCAATAATATTCCCGAGCTGGTGAAAAGCCTGATTGAATATTTACCACTTTTGCATCTCCCGAGTCTGATCTTTGGCCTGCTTTCTATCGGTTTACTGGTTTATCTGCCGAAACTATTAAAATCTCAAGCCATACAAAGCCGGATCGGTTCGACTGATTTTCTGGTTCGAGCAGTTCCACTGATTCTGGTCTTTCTCGGTATTGCAGCCGTTCTGTTTTTAGACTTAAAAGTTCAAGGCATTAAAACGGTCGGTGAAATTCCTTCAGGCTTTCCGCCTTTGTCTTTCCCACACTGGAACTGGGAGTTGGTGATGACCTTATTACCGGGTGCCAGCATGATTGCCATGATCAGTTTTGTAGAATCTCTCTCTATTGCTCAGGCAACGGCGCTACAGCAGCGTAGCAATTTAAACAGTAACCAGGAATTAATTGCGCTCGGTGTAGCCAATATCAGTGCCGGAATCAGCTCCGCCTTTCCTGTAACCGGCAGCCTGTCACGTACGGTGGTTAATGCTGACGCTGGCGCCAAAACACCTTTGGCTGGCGTATTGTCTTCTTTATTGATTGTCGTGGTTAGTCTGTTCTTTACCAGCTTCTTTGAGGATCTGCCGCTGACCATTCTGGCTGCAACCATTATTGTGTCTATCTGGAAACTGGTCAATTTCCAGCCTTTCGTCGATGCCTGGCGTTATTCCAAAGCTGACGGCATTGCCATGTGGATTACTTTTTTTGGTGTAGTATTACTGGATATCACCACTGGCCTGATCGTCGGGATTATTTCGACCTTTATTCTGATGCTATGGCGCATCAGCCGCCCTCATATAGCTGTTGTTGGCTTGGTGGAAGGCACCCAGCATTTCCGGAATATCCAGCGCCATCAGGTGATGACCTCTGATCGGGTTCTGTCACTGCGTATTGATGAAAACCTAAGTTTTTTAAATGCGCATACCTTAAAAGGTTATCTGATTAATCAGTTAAGTTTAAATGACAAGTTAGAGCATGTGATTTTGAACTGCTCTAGTATTAGTGCGATTGACTTGAGTGCCTTGGAAACGCTGGAAGAGCTCAATGCTGAATTGTCCAAACTGGATATTCGTCTGCATTTTGCAGAAGTGAAAGGCCCGGTATTCGATCGTTTGCAGGCCTCCAAACTCATGACACATTTGAGTGGACGGATTTATCTAACCCATTTTCAGGCAATTCAGGATCTGGCTCCGGAAATCTTCGAGAAGCCTCAGCATTATATGATTTAAGATTTTTTAATTCCTTGCATGATAGACATGCTGTCATGCAAAGAATTGAACTGAAACATAACTGGAAATGATTGATTTAAAGTCTATATTCATTTAAAAAATAAAGATTAAAAACCGATCATTGAATCTGGCTGTTTCTAAGAATTTTGTATGGAAATAATACGATCAAGATAAAAAACCATCTTAATTATTTATTAATTTTCAGTCACTTAAATATTATCTAAAAATATATTTTAAGCGATCCTTAATTTAAGTATAAAATAACGCAAATTTTTTTCGCATTTAGCCCTCGTAATTTTCACAAGGCAACCTTATGTTTTCTGCCCTATCGCGTCTGAGTTTAGTCTCCCGAATCATCATCGCCATTATTCTAGGCGTTGGTGTGGCTCTGTTATTTCCTGAAGCTGCACCTTCCTTAAGCCTGTTGGGTGATCTGTTTATTAAGGCACTAAAATCCGTCGCGCCAGTTCTGGTTTTCATTCTGGTTCTTGCATCAATTGCAAATTTCCAGGTTGGCCAGACCAATTCAACGATAAGACCTATTATGCTGATGTATGCTGTCGGCATGTTCCTGGCAGCATTAAGCGCTGTGATCGCCAGTATTTTATTTCCAAGCACATTGTTCCTGGATATTGCAGCGCAAGGTGATTTACAGCCGCCAGGCAGCCTAGGTGAAATTCTCAAAAATCTGGTGCTGAGCTTTGTAGCGAACCCGGTGGTTGCCATTGCTGAAGCGAATTTTATTGGAATTCTGGCATGGTCAATTGCGTTAGGAATTGCCTTCCGTCATGCATCACACACAACTAAAACCTGTCTGAATGACGCTGCCAATGCAATCAATTATGTAATTCGTCTGGTGATCAGCTTTGCGCCAGTGGGTATTTTTGGTCTGGTTGCCGTGACTTTTGCTGAAGCGGGCCTAGATACCTTGACCAGCTATGCGCATTTATTAGCTGTTCTGCTGGGTACCATGGTATTTGTAGCCTTGGTGATTAACCCGTTAATGGTGGGTTTCATTACCCGTCGCAATCCGTATCCACTGGTGTTTACCTGCTTACGTGAAAGTGGTATTACCGCATTCTTTACCCGCAGTTCTGCTGCCAATATTCCGGTAAACCTGGACTTGGCAAAACGCTTAGGTGTGAAAGAGACTACTTCAAGCGTAGCAATTCCTTTAGGTGCAGCAATTAACATGGCTGGTGCATCAGTGACGATTACCGTGTTGTCTTTAGCTGCAGTAAATACTTTAGGTGTTAATGTTGACTTCACCACTATGCTAATTCTTTCTATCGTAGCAACTGTGTCTGCGTGTGGTGCTTCAGGTGTGGCGGGTGGTTCACTATTGCTGATTCCCGTGGCTTGTGGCCTGTTCGGGATTTCTTCAGATATCGCGATGCAAGTGGTGGCGATTGGTATGGTGATCAGTGTATTGCAGGACTCTACCGAGACTGCACTCAACTCATCTACCGATGTTTTATTTACTACAGCAGTAGACCGCGCTACAGATTGATTTTATATTGAAGAATCAAGATGTTTTGCTAATGATATTGCCATGCCATTACAGCGTTTACCATCGTGGGTTCAATTGGGTGCATTCTTCCTTGCGGTAAATGCCGGAATGATTAATGTATTAGGACTGGTGACCGTGTTGCATCAGTCCGTTTCACATATGACCGGTAACGTCAGTATGCTGGCGATGGCGCTGCTGGACTGGCAACCACGCCAGATTTTGTATCTGATTCTGGTTACGCTCTGTTATGTGATTGGCTCGATGTATAGCGGGCTGATTTTAGGAAATAGTCACTTTCGCTTGGGACGCCTGTATGGTTATCCTTTAAGCCTAGTGGCTTTTTTTATATTCATTTGCTGGCTGTTATTGCCCTATTTCCCGCGTTATGCCTTGTTATGGGCCTGTGTCGCGATGGGCGTACAAAATGCCATGGTCAGCCACTATAAAGGTGCCATTATCCGGACCACACATCTGTCTGGTGTACTGACCGATTTAGGTCTGGCTATGGGCTATCGCCTGCGTGGTCTGGTAGTAGAATCCCGTAAAGTGATCTTGCATATGCTGATTCTGGTCGGCTTTTTGGTGGGTGGCATACTTGCCAGCTGGATTTATCCTTATTTAAAATTAAATGCATTCCTGGTCCCTACAGTGTTAAGCCTGCTGCTTAGCCTGACCTATTGGGTGATCTATTTACGTTATCGACATCAACACGACTAATTTCTGGAAATTCTCATGGTTAAAAATGCATTACAGGCACAATTGTTAAAGGCAGGCTTGGTCGATAATAAAAAAGCCAAAAAACTGTCTAAACAGGCTGTACATGAAAAACGCACAGGTGACAGTAAAGAAGCCGAAATCAAGGCCAAGATTGAGCAGGACAAACAGGAAAAGCTGGCTAAAGACCAAGCCATTGAACAGGCGAAAAAAGCCCAGTTGCAGGAAAAAGAACTCAAAGCGGCCATCATGCAGATGATTAATCAGCATAAAATCCGCGATACGGATGGCGAAATTAGTTATCAGTTTATTGATGACAGCAAGATCAAGAAAGTTTATATCAACCAGCAGATTTATAATGCACTGGTCGCTGGCAGTCTGGTGATTGCACGTGAAAATGAGAGTTATGCCTTCCTGCCTAAAGCTCTGGCAGATCGTATCAATTCAAAAATGGAAGGCTTTATCATCGTGAATAATTCAGAGAAAAATGAAGAAACTACTGATGAAGAAGATCCATATGCAGCTTATGTGATTCCTGATGATTTAATGTGGTAAGCACATTTTCCTTAAAAGGAAAGCATAAATAAAAAACCGGCATATTTGCCGTTTTTTTTAATCTGTTTCATTAAGTCTATGTCAGCTTGCCTTTTGCATATTCTTGTTTTAATAGATAGCAAATTTCACTCAATTTAAATCTTATTTGGAAACTTCAGATTTCATATAACGAGCCTTAAATGAAAGCGCTAATAACTAAAATTTAGTCTGTAAATATGCAATAAATCCCTCAATTTTCTTAATCACGTATAAGCAGATATGCAAAGGACTCACGTTATTTTGCTGAGCTTTTTCTACCCTATACTTTGCTCTTTCTAAGAGTGCTATTACATAATGTATAGAGCTTTTAAGAATTTTTTTCGGATCTTTCTTTGAATACAAGTAACAATCAATTTTTTCAAAAGATTCATCATTAACCACTATCTCCAATATAGTGTTATTGATCTCATGACTTATTGATTGCTCAATATGTTCCAGTTCATAGGAATGTAGAGCTGGTGCTATAACTATTTGAAGATTTTTCATTTTTAATGATTAAGATTATATGATTTTAATCCTAGCACTATCGTAAGTATATAAAATGTAAAATAAACATTAAGTTATGTCGAATTAACATAATTAAACGCTATATTAGACCTCTTTCATAAATCATTTTTTGCTCAGTTCCAAGTTGTAGATTCCAGCGATTAAATTGAATCTCAAACCAAGCCTTTTACCTCTATTTCGATAACGCTCAGCAAGGATTTTGAAGGTT
>NZ_VPED01000037.1:0-33024 GCF_013417335.1 Acinetobacter sp. YH16031 | reverse complement strand
TGAAAACCTTCAAAATCCTTGCTGAGCGTTATCGAAATAGAGGTAAAAGGCTTGGTTTGAGATTCAATTTAATCGCTGGAATCTACAACTTGGAACTGAGCAAAAAATGATTTATGAAAGAGGTCTAATATTCAATTTACCTTACCATGCAGTTATTCCTTTACACCGAAAACTATGGCCTACATTTTTATAGCCTCTTATACCAAATGTACCATTACTGCGTTAGTCAGAGTCTGAACTGGCAATTATTGAGAATATGAATACATCAATGCTAAATTTGGATCATCACGTTGGATCCACATCTATTGTTAGATTTTTTGAAGGGTTTTATTCAGAAAACCATATTTATACTCAGAGTTAAAATAGGTATCAACATGCAACGCTATGTAAGCGATGTAAATATCTCGAATATAGATCTAGTCAGAATTGAATCACTTAATAAAGATGCTTTTACATTGACGTATTTAGATACAGCTCAGCGATTGGCTTATTTTATATAAAGGTTAGAGTGATTAATGCAACTTCCAGTGATAGAGACAGTTCTCCAAAGGAGTTTATGCTATGGCTAAATCAAGAGCAAAACACAAGCAAGTCCAGCAAAAGGATAAAAAGGACAGTGCTCAAAATGAAGAGCAACAACAGCAACAGCAACAACCCTCTAAACCATCACGTGCGAAAAAGCGTAAATAAAATTTAGACCTGATTCAACAAAACCCTCAGCTGAGGGTTTTGTTATTTTTAAGACTGTTTCTGAAAAGCAATCTGGAAAAAACATCACTAAAAATAACAGGATTTTGACTTTAAATTTCTGTGTCTTCCTTAAGATAAAACGAACCCCCATTAAACGGCTATGCGAGCTATTGTGAAAATTCCCAAAATCCTGCTTTTAATATTCTCCTTAAGTATATTACTCACTGCCTGTCAGCCACCCCCTTCAGGTGAACCAGCGGGCTGGAAAAGTCCGTACCTCTATTGGCAATTAAAAAAAGCTGAGCTGATTAGACCAGTAGAAATTCCTGTACAAGGAGTAACAGCACGCCAGATTCAGGATACTTGGGGTGGAGCGCGCAGTGAGGGACGTAAACACGAAGGAACCGATATTTTTGCTCAACGAGGTACACCGGTAGTCAGTGCGACCCAAGGGATCGTCCGCAAGATTGGAACCAATAATTTAGGAGGTAAAGTTATCTGGATTACTGGTCCGAATTTAAGCCAACATTATTATGCACATCTGGAGGATTATGCTGAACATATTCAGGAAGGAGACTGGGTAGAAGCAGGTGAAATCATTGCCTATGTCGGTAATACCGGTAATGCGAAAAATACACCACCACATTTGCATTATGGGATTTATCTCAGTGGAGAAGGTGCGACTAATCCTTATCCTTATTTAAAGGTAGAAGAATTGGAATAAGTGCAGGGGAATGTAAAAAAAAATGTAAAAGATCGCCATCTAAAGAATGAAAAGCATAAAATAGCGTATCTCCCGCTTTTCCTGTTTTTATGAGTTTTGCTTATCGACCAGATATCGATGGCCTGAGAGCTATTGCAGTATCATTGGTTATTTTCAATCACCTGGGCTGGTCATTATTTTCTGGCGGCTATATTGGTGTTGATATTTTCTTTGTCATTTCCGGCTATCTCATCACGACCATTCTGACGCGCGATATTGAGTTGCAGCAATTTTCAATTGCACGGTTTTATAAGAAACGGGTGATCCGTCTGGCACCTGCATATTTTACTGTACTGGCAATTGTCAGTCTGATTGCTTGGCAGGTGATGTTGCCGGGTGAACTGACAGAATATTTCAAAAGTGTCATGTATGCGACTGTACTTATTGCCAATCTGTATATGCGGAATGAGGTAGGAGATTATTTCAGTCCGAATGTAGAAAATGTGCCTTTGTTGCATTTATGGTCATTGGGCGTAGAAGAGCAATTTTATATTTTCTGGCCGCTCTTGCTATGGCTATTTTTGAGTAAAACCTCGCGTAAATATCTTTGGCTTGTCATTAGTGTATTCATTGTCGCTTTAGTTCTATACGCCCAGCAGCAACTAACTCATAATCCGGCCAAAGCTTACTATAGCATGCCGGTACGAGCGTTTGAGTTATTGATTGGCGCATTGATTAGCTGCTTGCCAAAACCAAATCTGCCAAAAAAACTATTACAGGGATTGGTCTGGGCTGGGGTAAGTGTTCTATTTGCAACTGCAATTTATTTTGATCAGCAAACCCCATTCCCAGGACTGATGGCATTGATCCCGTGTCTTGCAACAGCACTGATTATTTATTTGGGGCAATCCATATCTTCAAGTAATTTATTATTGAGTAATCGTCTTAGTACATGGATTGGTAAAATTTCATATCCTCTGTATCTATGGCACTGGCCGATAATCGTGTTCTTTGGTATTTATATGCTGCCCTTGAATCTGGAAAATCAGATTATTATTGTTTTCCTATCACTTATATGTGCATTTCTGACTTATAAACTGGCTGAAACACCCCTGAAACGCTTTGTGATGGCTGCAAATTATAAAGTGATTATTCTTGGATTTCTGTTACCTGCAGTCAGTTTTATTGCGATCGCCCAAACCATCAAAACACATGAAGGTTTCCCGGAGCGTTTTCCAAAATCGGTGCATGACAAACAGGAAGCATTACACACGTATGCACATGTGATTCGTAGTAACTGCATGGATACCGCGGATCCAAATGTTTTACCCAATGCTCAAGATTGTGTCTTAGGACAATCTAAAGAAGATATTGATTTCCTGTTGATTGGCGATTCGCATGCCAATGCCTATACAGCAATGCTGGACGAATGGGCAAAGGATGCCAATTTACGCGGTTATGATGCAACGCAAAGTTCAACTTTTTATCTGCCAGGTGTGCAGCGATTTGAGTTAAAGCTGAATCAATGGAAAGCACTGACCAAATTCCAAAAACGTAATGATGCTATTACTGCACATCTTAAAGAAACCCATTATCCAATGATTATTCTGGCGGGATCTTATGCGCAGTATTTTGACGATGATGTAAAACTTAAAGATAGTGTCCATCATACTGAGGAAGAGATATTTAAAGCAGGTTTGATAAAAGCCTTAGAAATTGCCCATCAATCTAGTGATCAGGTGGTGCTAATTAATGATGTACCACATCTAGACTGGGAAGGGATTCCATCTGATTGTAATATTCGTAAAGAGATTCTTCATCGAGACGCTTCATGTACAGTTTCTCGAAAAAGTTATGAAGCACATTTAAAGCAATTCAATCAGATTTTGGCAGAAGCAAAACTGAAATATCCGCAATTGAAAATCGTTGATCCAACCAAAGTCATCTGTGATCAGCAGGCATGTAAAACGATGCTGAATGATGTGCCTTTGTATCGTTTTAAGGATGATAATCATCTTAATGATCAGGGTTCACGGCAATTAGGCGTTGAATATCTAAAACAGTTTGGTAACCCGCTTAAAGATTTGAAGAAAGATTAAATGGAATAAAACCACGTTTAATGACGTGGTTTTATTCCTTGGGATTTGGGTTGTTGACCCCGATTTTAATCTTTATTTAATTCTTTTCTTCTTGAACAGAAACTGGTTGCTCACCCATCTTATATTTGGAAGAACGTGTATTCCAGACCAATTGCAAAGTTCCGACTAATAAAAATAAAGCGGCCAGCATAAACTGTTGATGGTAGTTCAATCCTAGATATTGCAGGGCACTAAAACTCAATCCTCCAATCAGCTGAACAGCAGCAAAACATAGAGTCGCAATGCTCCAAAGCTTTTTATAAGCCAGTCCATACAGCTGCAAAATGGTATAAGAAGTGAGGAAAACCACAGCGGGATTCAACATTCCGGTAAAAAAAGAAGAACTGAAAGTGAGAAACGGATTAGCATTTAGAGTCGCAATGAAAATCGCCAGAATATATACACTATAAAGAATCTTTAGGGCAGTAAAATTGCCAAATTTTCTTGCCAGGACATAAGCAGAAAAAGCACCTAAGGCACTGCCTAATCCATATAGAATCCAGTTAAAGTTAATCCAGAATAAGCTTAATCCTAGTTCATGGCTGAGATAGTCAATCCAGAACAGGGAATGCGGAATATAGGCAAATGCACTACAGGCATAAACCGCCAGTAAACTATAAAAGACTGTATTTAAAGGTACTTGAGCATGATGAGAAACAGATTGTTTAGCTAGATAGGGTTTAAATTGTGGTATCAGTAGGCTTAAGCAGATACAAATCATCAGTGCAAACCCACATAAGATCAGCCAGGCCGTACGTATGGAAATCTGGTCAAGATAAGGCAAAAACAGGGTAGCCAGTAAAACCCCTAAGCCAATCCCGCTAAAACCAACAAAATTGATTTTAAAACGGTCTTTTAAATCACAGCACTGAGCCACGACACTTGGTGACAAAATCATGAGCAGGCCGCCACTAATACCGGAAATCACGCGCCAGCTGATATACCAGATTTCAGAAAACCCTGAAAAAGCGCAACAGAATAGGCTAACCATTCCAGCTGTTGCAGCAAGCTGGATATAAGTACTCATGCTTCGGTCTTGGGGCAAGCGCATCGCTGCAAAAGCACCCATTAAATAGCCCAGCAGATTGGCACTACCTAAAAGACTGGCAAAACTCGCGCTCCAGGCAAAGGCTTCACGTGTACCAGGTAACAGGGCAGTATAGGAAAAACGCAGAATGCCGATGCCTAAGCACATACTCAGGCAGAGAAAAAGGCTAAGCTTGACCGTATTTGAGGACATCCATGTACTCTTGGATTTTTATATTTGTTCAAAAAATAGCATGAATCATCAAGCTAAAGGAGAAAAGGCTGAATAGATTTTATTAAAAAAAGAAACTCTAGATTAACAGCATGCTTCTATTGTAAATATCTGTAAAGCTTATCGCGGAACTTTTTAGACAATAAAAAAACCGCATTCATGAATGCGGTTTTTTTATTTATCTTTTATAAATTAGCGCATTTTAGCCAGGAAACGGCCTAAACGGGTAATCGCTTCACGCAGTTCGTTTTCTGCTGGCAGGAATACCACACGGAAGTGATCCGGTGTTGGCCAGTTGAAGCCAGTACCTTGAACCAATAGAACTTTCTCGGCACGTAACAGATCAAGCATCAGTTTTTCGTCATCCTCAACCGGATAGATTTCCGGATCAAGACGAGGGAAACAGTACATCGCACCTTCAGGTTTCACACAAGATACACCTGGAATCTCGTTTAGCATTTCCCAGGCAATATTACGCTGTTCATATAGACGGCCACCTGGGCGGATCAAGTCATTAATAGATTGATAGCCACCGAGTGCAGTCTGAATTGCATATTGTGCTTGGTGATTCGCGCAAAGACGCATTGAAGCCAGCATATCCAGGCCTTCAATGTAGTCCATTGCACGTGATTTATCCCCGGTAATCGCCATCCAGCCTGAGCGGTAGCCGGCAATACGATAGGCTTTAGACAAACCATTGAACGATACACATAATTGCTTGCCTGTAAGCGAAGCTACTGACACATGTTCAATGCCATCGTAAACGATCTTGTCATAGATTTCGTCGGCAAACAGGATCAGGTCATATTTCTTCGCCAGATCCACGATTTGCTGTAATACATGACGCGGATAAACCGAACCGGTCGGGTTATTCGGGTTAATAATTACGATCCCGCGGGTATTTGGCGTAATTTTGCTTTCCATGTCCGCGATATCTGGATACCAGTGATTTTCTTCATCACATTTATAGTGAATTGCTGTACCGCCAGATAGGTTTACTGCCGCAGTCCATAATGGATAATCCGGCATTGGAATCAGCATTTCATCGCCGTCATCCAGCAGGCCTTGCATCGCCATCACGATCAGCTCTGATACGCCATTGCCGACATACACGTCATTCACGTGCATATCCAGAATGCCTTTTTGCTGGTAATACTGGCAGATCGCTTTACGTGCCGGGAAAATCCCTTTGGAATCCGTATAACCAATCGCATTTGGCAGGTTCAGTGCAACATCATTAATGATTTCTTGCGGGGCTTCAAAGCCGAATGGGGCGGGATTTCCGATATTCAGTTTGATAATTTTATGTCCGGCTTCTTCCATCTCGTTGGCCGCTCGTAACACTGGTCCGCGAATGTCGTAGCAAACATGCTCAAGCTTAGACGATTTCTTGATCTCGCGAGGGGGGGTGTTACCAATACCGGACATAATTCCATCCAATTAATTTTTAAGTTAAACCTATAGATTACGCAAATATCACAATCTATGCTGAAATTTCGCTAGAAATTTTTTCATCTCTAGCGTAAATATGGAAGTACTGAAGCATGACATTGAATGTCAAAGATTTAAAGGAGTTAGTGATGGGAAAACTCAATAAAACAGACCGGGAATGGCAAAGAGAGTTATCACCAGAAGAGTTTCGCATTACGCGTGAAAAAGGAACTGAACCGGCATTCACAGGTAAGTACTGGAATACAAAACAGGAAGGGACTTATGTCTGCCGTTGCTGTGGTACACCACTGTTTTCTTCAACCACTAAATATGACAGCGGTTGCGGCTGGCCAAGCTTCTATCGTCCTGTGAGCAGCTCAGTTGTAGAAGAATTACCTGATACTTCACATGGTATGGTGAGAACAGAAATTGTTTGTCATCATTGTGATGCACATTTGGGACACGTTTTCCCGGATGGTCCGGAACCGACTGGCTTACGTTATTGTGTAAACTCGGCCTCTTTAGAATTACAAACACAAGAAAAAACTGACGAGGAAACTTATCCATGACCAGCATTTATCAGTTTGAAGCTGAGTTGTTAGATGGAAAAAACAAACGGCTTGCAGATTATGAAGGGAAAGTACTTTTAATCGTAAATACCGCGAGCAAATGTGGTTTCACTCCACAATTTGCAGGTCTGGAAAAGCTTTACCAGAAATATAAAGAGCAGGGACTGGAAGTTTTAGGTTTTCCATGCAACCAGTTTGGCGGACAGGATCCGGGTTCAAATGAACAGATCGGAGAGTTTTGCCAGAAAAATTATGGGGTTTCTTTCCCGATGTTTTCCAAGGTGGATGTAAAAGGTCCGGAAGCGCATGCAATCTTCCGTTACTTGACCAATAATTCCAAAGGAATTCTAGGAAATGGTATTAAGTGGAATTTCACCAAATTTCTGATTGGTCGTGATGGCAAGGTATTAAACCGTTTTGCACCTACCACCAAACCTGAAGATCTTGAAACAGAAATTGAAAAGATTTTATAAGTTTATTTGAAATGTCCAATTTCTAATAAATAGAAAATAAGTGAAATAAAAAATAATTTGTAGCCAACATCCATAAAAAAACCCACTTCTGGAAAGTGGGTTTTTTTATTTATATTTAGATCTTAAAAGATTAAAGAATCGCTTTTAAACGCTGAATTACCTGCTCACATTGTGCCAGATCAGCGACTAATGCCAGACGCACATGGTTTTCACCCGGGTTGCCTTGCGTAGTTTCACGAGACAGGTAACGGCCTGGTAATACTTTGATATGCGCTTTTTCCATCAACATTTTGGCAAAAGTTTCATCATTGTCCACTTTGAGCCAATAGTAGAAACCCGCATCTGGTTTTTTCAACGAGAGCAAGTGCCCCAATTCTTTCTGGAACAGATCAAATTTGGCACGATACTGTACCCGGTTTTCTTCCACATGAGCTTCATCATTCCAGGCAGCAATTGATGCTAATTGGTGTTGCACCGGCATCGCTGCACCGTGATAAGTACGGTATTGCAGATAAGGTTTGAGTAAAGTGGCATCACCTGCAACAAAGCCTGAACGCATGCCTGGCAGGTTGGAACGTTTAGACAGGGAATGGAAAACGACACAGTTTTTATAATCATCTCGGCCAATCTCGGCACAAACTTCCAGTAATCCGGTAGGGGCTTCATCAAACCAAAGTTCTGAATAACATTCATCAGAAGCAATGACAAAATTATATTTGTCTGACAGTGCAATCAGCTTTTTAAACTGTTCTTTAGAAAGAACAGCACCTGTTGGGTTGCCCGGTGTACACACAAATAACAGGGCAGTTTTTTCCCAGACTTCAGCCGGAACTGAATCAAAATCACCTAAGTAATCATTTTCTTCAGTACAGTTAATGAAATAAGGTTTTGCACCTGCAAGCAGGGTAGCACCTTCATAAATCTGGTAGAAAGGGTTTGGCATCACCACATAAGGCGCATCTTCACGATTGATCAAAGCTTGGACAAAAGAAAAGATCGCTTCACGG
Organism: Acinetobacter sp. YH16031; assembly: GCF_013417335.1. Taxonomy (NCBI): domain Bacteria; kingdom Pseudomonadati; phylum Pseudomonadota; class Gammaproteobacteria; order Moraxellales; family Moraxellaceae; genus Acinetobacter; species Acinetobacter sp. YH16031. The sequence goes on along the minus strand of NZ_VPED01000037.1, from coordinate 24,755 downwards.
GTACCGGAAACCGGTAATACATTGCTGTCTGCACTGATGCTATTGAGTTTAAAACGGCGAGTCAGCCAGTTGGCAATGCTTTCACGTAATTCAGGTAAGCCTTTGCTGTTCGGATAAGTCGATAAATGTTGGAAATTATCGATAATTGCTTGTTTCACAAACTCGGGTGCTGGATGCTTTGGTTCACCAATCGAAAGGGGAATCAAAGGCATATTCGCAGGCTGGATATCCGCGAAAAGTTTATTCAACTTTTCAAACGGATATGGATGCAATAAAGACAAGCTAGAGTTCATGAATGTGTTACCGAGCAGTGTGTTAGTGTTGAGCATTGACCTGATGTGAGGCCTCATCTAGAGCAGCTTTTAATGCCGCTGCAAAATTATCAGACTCTATTTGGGTCATTGGGCTGCCATCTTTTTTGGTGACAAAGAAAATATCTTCAGCACGTTCGCCAAGCGTAGCAATTTTGGCAGAGTGAATATCCAGACCCTGCATCATAAATAAACCGCCAATTTTCGCAAGTAAACCAGGATGGTCAAGTGTCGCAATTTCAACCATATTCTGGTTTAAAGCTTCATTAAGGGTGATATCGACGGTATTTTCAATATCAAAATGACGTAACTGACGCGGAATCCGGCGCTGCATCAGACCTGGATATTCATCAGAATGACTTAAGGCATCCTGTAAGGCTTCAATGACAGTTGCCTCACGTTCCGGATCGGTCAATAACGTGCCAAAACGGTCAAGGACGACATAGGTATCCAAACTGAAAGCTTTGGTTGCGGTAATAATCCGGGCATCCTGAACGTCCAGATTCATGCGATCCAGAACAGCAACCGTGGTGGCGAACAGATTTGGCTTATCTTGAGTATAGATGAAGATCTGCACGGCATCCTGCGCATATTTACGATGCGCACGCATTAATACCAATGGTGCAGGATTATCGCCATGTTCCAAAATAGCACGGGTATGCCAGGCGATTTCATCGGCAGATTCTTTCAGGAAGTAGTCATCGCCCAGTTCCTGCCAGACTTTTTCGACATCATAAAGCGAGAAATGTTCCACTAGACGTTCACTGGCTTCGAACTTGGTATCTTCAATCAGCATCTGGTAATCAACCGGACGGCCCAAGCCAGAACGAATCACATCACGCGCATGCGTATAGAGTTGACGCATCAAAGATGAACGCCAGGTATTCCAGAGTTTTGGATTGGTCGCATTAATATCTGCCACGGTTAGGGTATACAGATAATCCAGATGCTCCATATCTCCCATTTTTTCAGCAAATTCTTTGACCACATCCGGATCGGAAATGTCTTTTTTCTGTGAGGTCACTGACATGGACAAATGGTTTTCAATTAGCCAGGCAACCAGATTGCATTCACGTTCGGTAAAGCCATGGGTACGGCAGAACTGAATCGCATCGGCTGCACCAAGCTCACTATGATCACCGCCACGACCTTTGGCAATATCATGGAAAATAGCCGCCAGATAAACGATGTCACGACGTGCTAATCGCTGGAACACGGAGCTGACGACCGGGAACTCTTTGGCGAATTCGGGTTCCTTGAAGCGGTTCAGATTGCGGATCAAGAGCAGGGTATGTGCATCCACAGTATAGATATGGAATAGGTCATATTGCATTAGACCGGTAATCTGTCCGAAAGCAGGAATATATTTGCCCAGGACACCATAACGTTTCATTGCCACCAAGGTTTCATAGAGGCGATGCGGTGAACGAATGATGGCCATAAACAGGGCTTGGTGTACCGGATTATCACGGAAATCCTGATCAATACGTTTAGCCGCTAGCGTGAGCAGACGTAAAGTGCGTGCACGAATCCCTTCAATTTCAGGGCGATTGGCCAGCAAATAGAAAATTTCCAGAATGGCACTTGGCTTTTCCGAGAAAATCTTGTGATGTTGAACTGCTAACTTGCCATCGACTAGCTTGAAGTTTTCATTAATTTCTTCAATCTGGCGTTCATATTGGGGTAAACGTGGGGTAATCACGGACTCATTAAAATAAGCCAGTAGCATTTCATTCAGAGTCGAAACCTGCTGCGCGCTACGATAATAGCGCTTCATGAACTGTTCGATTGGATAGTTCGGTGACTGACCTTCTTCACGGGTATAGCCAAACATCGCTGCAATATCCCGTTGATAATCAAACAGCAGGCGGTTTTCATCGCGCTTGGTCAGGCGGTGTAAATGATGACGAATTTCCCAGAGAAAGCTTTCAGCTTCTTCGAGTACGGCAAGTTCAAACTCTGAAATAAAGCCCAGATGCACTAGGTCATAAATACGGTTGACACGGAAATGACGTTTGGCAATCCAGCCAATCTGGTTAATATCACGAATACCGCCCGGTGCATTTTTAATATCCGGTTCCAGATTGCTTTCAGTATTGTTGTGCTGAGCATAGCGTTTGTGCTGCTCGTCCATTTTCGCATCAAAAAAGGTTTTATCGGTCCAGGTTTGTGACACGATCCGGCGTGGCCACTTGGTTAAATTTTCATTACCAATGATCAGACGTGCCTCGATCAAGGAAGTCGCTACCGTAAGGTCACTGCTGGCCTGATTGACACATTCATTGATGGTACGAACACTGATGCCCGGTTTGAAATTACCGACATCCCACAGAGAGGAAATAAAGCTGGAGATCAGTTTTTCCTGCTCTGGAGTAAAATCATCTTCTGAGAGGATCATGATATCGACATCTGAATATGGCAGCATTTCGCGGCGGCCATAACCGCCGACTGCGAAAAGTGCCAAATCGGTCTGATCAAGTTCAGCATGATTCCATAGGAATTGCAGGGCTTCATCAATCAGGTTTGAACGGGCCTGAATGATGTCACGGATGGACTGTCCATTTTCGAAACATTCCTGAAGCTGATTTTCTACATCGCTACGCCATTGGTTGATCGCTTTGATGTCATTGTGACTTTTAATGTAATTCAGCAGCGGGGAGGTATTGATCATGAACAGTGGTCCGTTGTATTTACTTAATTTTGATTCACATTAACTTGGTCGGCAACCTGTTGAGCCAGCTCGCGAGCCTGTTCAATGCTTTCTGCACGCGCAGTCGCGACACCCATACGGCGGCGTTTAAAGCCCTCAGGTTTACCAAATAGACGTAAATCGGTATCGGCATGGGCTAAAGCAAGATTCAGGCCAGAAAATGAAAGATTGCGATCATCGACACCTGCGTAAATCACGGCACTGGCAGCCACACTATGGCGAGCTGTATTGACTGGTAGGCCTAAAATAGCACGGGCATGCAGTTCAAATTCACTCTGGAACTGGGAAGCTAATGTAACCAGACCAGTGTCATGCGGGCGAGGTGAAACCTCACTAAACCATACTTTGTCGCCTTTGACAAAGAGTTCTACACCAAAAATACCGCAACCGCCGAGTGCTGTGGTGACTTTATTCGCGATACGTTTTGATTCTTCCAAAGCTGCCGGGCTCATTGGCTGAGGTTGCCAGCTTTCTACATAGTCGCCTGAGTCCTGACGGTGTCCGATTGGATCACAGTAAGAGGTTTCGATTTCGCCAGTTTGAGGATTCTTAGCCCGCACAGTAAGCAGGGTAATTTCAAAATCAAAATCAATCTGTGATTCGACAATCACTTTGCCCTGATTAACTCGACCACCTGTTTGCGCATATTCCCAGGCAGCATCGACTTCTTCAAAACTTTTCACGCGAGATTGGCCTTTACCTGAAGAAGACATCACCGGTTTCACAAAGTTTGGATAACCAATGTCATCACAGGCTGCGCGGAAAGATTCCAGAGAATCGGCAAAGCGATAAGCAGACGTCGGTAAGCCTAGTTCTTCAGCTGCCAGACGACGAATGCCTTCACGGTTCATGGTCAGGTTAACCGCTTTGGCAGACGGAATCACGGTGGCAATATTCTGTTCTTCGATTTCAACCAATACTTCTGTTGCAATCGCTTCAATCTCAGGAACAATGAGATGCGGCTGAATTTTTTGAATGAGCTGTTTGAGTTCTGCTGCATCTGCCATATTTAAGACATAAGAAAAATGTGCCACCTGCATGGCAGGAGCATCTGCATAACGATCTGCAGCATGAACTTCTACACCTAAACGTTGCAAGGAAATCACCACTTCCTTACCTAGTTCTCCTGAACCTAGCAATAGAACTTTAAAAGCTGAAGATTGAAGAGGAGTACCAATAGTCACGTTCATGTGTATTATCCATGCTTGATTTTATGGACTTTTAGCATAACAGAACTCAATGCCGAGATAAGCCGAGTTTCATACAAAATTGTGATATTGGCCAGCAGTTTTATTTATAAAAGTTTATAGAGAATTGCATCTGAAATCAGGCAGTTCGCTTTACTTTATTTTTCATAGGGTTTAAATGATAAATCCTGTTTTGCGGATTGAGTTTTTCCATATGCAGAATTTGCATGTCATTGAGTTGAAGTTGATGGAGAAGTTTCAGACTTTGTATTCTCTTAAAGGCGTAAAAGGGAATGACAAAAGGACAGATAAAACCAAACATCCATAGCAATAAACCAAATCCTGAAAATTGCAGTGCATCGAGGAATACAGTGAAAAAATGGAATTTATGATTTGACACTGCGACAAGTGCAAAAAATAGAAACAGTAAAATTACACTAAAGCCAAATACATAAATGAGATTTGGAATGCCTTTATGTAGCAGGCTCCAACGGCTAAAAATGATTAGTTTGGGATGCAGATGGATCACCTGTTGAGTCTGATTGTAGAGGGCAATGATTTTATTTTTGCCATGCTTCTGAATATAAATGACACGGATATGATCTGCGGGTTCAGCAACCACTTCTACAAAATGACCAGTAAAATTCTGTGCATTGATAAAACATTCAAAATAACAGCCGGGTAATTCGTATTGATTAAAAATAGCTAACATTTCATCACGTCGATAATGAATAAAAATTTTCCCTTCAATCATTTGCTTTGGCTCGAACATGCCAATATTTTCCTTATTTTTCTTCTTATATCAAAAAGACTTATGCATTTAATTTAGCATAAGTCTTGAATGAGATTTTTAATTTTCTAAAAGGCTTAAAAAGGTACAGAGATATAGGTATAGATCAGGCCATAAGTTAAAGCTGCAGTTAAGGTCGCCATGACAATTTTCTTAAACTTGAAATACAGTCCAGCGAGTACAATAAAACCGATCAGCATGGCAAAGCTTTTATCTGGCGTTTCCAATAAGGGCGGTAAGGTCGCTACAACCAGCATGGAACTGATAGCAGCAATTCCAATCGAACCCAAGGCAATTTTCAACCATAGCGCACCACGTTTTTGCGAACCCTGCTGAAATTTTTGAATCACATAGAATGGACCAAAACGCGAGGCAAAATTGGCAATCCCGACAATAATTCCGACCAAGATAATTTCAAGATTCATGATTGATCTCCTGCATATTCAGGATCTGGTTTTTTCAGCACATAGTGCTTGAACAGGCCGGCCAAAATGCCGGAACTGATGCCGATAAAGATCGCAGCGGACAAATCGATAAAATAACAGGCAACTGCTGAGACAATAATTGTGATGGTCACGACAAAGGTATGTTTCTTTTCAAATGCAGCGAGCAGGAAACTTAAGAACAGGGCAGGTAACAGGAAATCTAAAGCCGCCTGCAAGAATTGTGGCAAATTACTGACCTGATCAGCAAATAATCCACCTAAAAATGAACCTGTCGCCCAAGACAGCCAGCTAAACAGACTTAGACCTAACATCCATGATTCTGACCATTCTTGGCGCCGTTGCGACAGCTTGATCATACCTGAAGCAAAGACTTCATCAGTAAGACCCCAAGCCCAGACTGCGGTTTTCTTCAGGTTTAAACGATCTTGGATCAGGTTTTGTAAAGCTGGGCCGTATAAAAGATGACGAATGTCCAAGGCAATCACGGTCAATACAGTCATCCAAATCGAAGTACCACTACCAAGTAACGCTACAACTAAAAACTGACTGGCACCGGCATACATGGAGCAGGACAGAAATAAGGCTTCCCAGGCAGTAAAGCCGAACTGGGTGGCAGAAACGCCAAAGGCAAAGGAGACCGGAAGGTAAGTAAATATAATGGCCTGGCTATCTTTGGCACCTTGCCAGAAACCGGCAGGTTGCATCGCTACTGGATTGTGGTCAGACACAAAACACCTTGAGGGAGAGAGTTAAAACAGGGATTAAATCAAGATTGTGTATTGTACGCGAATTTACTAGCATAGTGCCGAAATGTTTAACTGGCGATTCGGATATGTTGATGTTCAAGACACGTGCAATGCTGGTCGGTGTTTTAATCGGCAGCACCTTATTTCTTCAAGCTTGTGGAAATGACAGTCAAGCGCCAAAGGCCGAAATTAAAGCGGCACCTAAACTCTCTAATGATGCGACCACTTATGCCAATGCTGCATGGCAATTCATGAATGAAGTCGATCCGCTGGTTTATAACAAGGAAATGGAACAGATAGATGCTCAGGTACGTCAACCGGCCCGTAAATTGAGTACTGACTGGCGCATTAATGTGAAAATGACTGACTCAGTGACGGAAGGAAAATATGCCTTATGTCGCAAGGCTTTAACCAGTCTGGAAATCTGGGCACGTAGCACCGTTGAAAATAGCAGTAGCGTGGCACAGAAACAGGCCGACTATGAGCGTGATAAACAGCAATGTCAGGGAGCTATTGCTCATCCTGAACTGGGAAATACTGATCCAAAGCAGAAAGGTAATGCAGTAGCTGAACAGTCTTAATCGGGTTTTATAATCTTCAGGCGGGACTTCGGTTCCGCTTTTTTGTTATAAAAAACGATTCTATTTATATAAATAAACAATAATTAAAATCAAAAAGATTGCCCTGAATCATTAAAAAAGTCCTATAATTGACTCATAATCAAGCGATTTAGAGATAAAAGTTAATTTTTGGAGTCATTTTAAATGTTTAATAAATTGTTTTTAGCGATAAGTATGAGTGCTGTTTTAGTAAGTGGAGTACAAGCGTCTCATGCGTGTGAAGTGGCACCATGTACCAATGGCTTCGATAGCGTCAATGTCTGTGAATTGCGTTCTTAAATTTTAAATCCATCTCCCTATAGAAAAAATTAAACAGCAAAAATTAAAAGAAGCCTCAGAATAAGGCTTCCCATACAATAGACGATCATGTCTTAAAGCAACATGAACAGACGTTCTAGATACAACACTGCTCCGCCCAAAAGTATACTGAGGCCGCAGAGCAAACGTAAAGAGTGCCAAGACATGAGATTACGTCCTACTGTGTTCATTTATGTTGAAAGTGCTTCTAGATAACGGCGATTCACTTCCTTCCAGTTCACAACATTAAAGAAAGCGGCAATATATTCAGGACGACGGTTCTGGTATTTCAAATAGTACGCATGTTCCCAGACATCCAGACCTAGAATCGGGGTATTGCCATGCATGAGTGGTGAGTCCTGATTGGCGCTGCTTTCTATGATAATGGTTTGATCAGGTGCCACGCTGAGCCAGGCCCATCCGCTACCAAAACGGGTCAGGGCTGCCTTGGTAAAAGCTTCTTTAAAGGCTTCAAAGCCGCTAAGCTCCTTGTCGATCGCCTGTGCAATTTCACCTTCAGGATTGCCACCTCCACTTGGACTCATTACTGTCCAGAACAGGGAATGGTTGGCATGACCGCCGCCATTATTAATCACATTATTTTTCAAATCTTCAGGGACCTGATTGGCTCTGCTCACCAGTTCTTCCACAGAAAGATCTTCCCATTCTGTGCCTTCAATACCTGCATTGATGTTGTTGATATAAGTTTGATGATGTTTGGTATGGTGGATTTCCATAGTTTTAGCATCAATATGCGGTTCCAATGCATCATAAGCATAAGGGAGTTCGGGAAGGGTATAGCTCATTTTTAATTGTCCTTAAGCGTGATTGAGTGAGTGGAATTTTCGACTAAATTTTAAAATACGCTTGAGTTGTATTAAATACAATGAGAATTATTATCATTTATGTTATGGGATGAGATTTTTATAAATAGGATGTAAATATGCGTATGAAAATGGCAAGAAGCCAAATTTGGTAACAAAAAAGCCCCGAATGATCGGGGCTATTTTTTGGTTTCAAACTTATACGTTGAAACGGAAGTGCAGAACATCACCGTCCTGAACAATATAAGTTTTACCTTCTAGACGCCATTTACCAGCTTCTTTAGCGCCAGCTTCGCCGTTGTACTGTACGAAGTCATCATAAGCAATACATTCTGCGCGGATAAAGCCTTTTTCGAAGTCAGTGTGAATGACACCAGCCGCTTGAGGCGCAGTCGCACCGACTTTAACTGTCCAGGCGCGAACTTCCTGTACACCGGCAGTGAAGTAAGTTTGCAGGCCAAGCAGTGAATAACCTGCACGGATTACTACGTTCAGACCTGGCTCTTCCATGTCCATTGCTTCCAGGAATTCGGCACGGTCTTCATCTTCAAGCAATGAAATTTCAGCTTCGATCTGGTTGCAAAGTGGAACCACGATTGCATTTTCAGCAGCTGCCAGTTCACGTACCGCATCGAGGTGCGGGTTATTTTCAAAACCGTCTTCTGCCACGTTAGCGATGTACATAGTTGGTTTAAGCGTTAACAGACCAAAGCCACGTACCAGTTTACGTTCGTCATCATCCAGATTTGCTGCACGGGCAGGTTTGCCTTCATCAAGAAGAGGTAGGATTTTTTCTAGAACTGCTTTAGTCGCGATCGCTTCTTTATCGCCACCTTTTGCAGATTTCGCTAAACGAGTCACAGCTTTAGTCACAGTTTCCAGGTCAGCCAATGCAAGCTCGGTATTAATGGTTGCGATGTCATCAAGCGGATCGATTTTACCGTTCACATGAATCACGTTTTCATCTTCGAAACAACGCACCACGTGAGCAATCGCATCTGTTTCACGGATGTTTGCCAGGAACTGGTTACCCAGACCTTCACCTTTAGATGCACCAGCGACAAGGCCCGCGATGTCCACGAATTCCATAGTTGTCGGGATCACGCGTTGTGGTTTTACGATTTCAGCAAGTTTGTCCAGGCGTGGATCTGGTACAGGCACGATACCGGTGTTTGGTTCAATCGTACAGAATGGGAAGTTTTCCGCAGCAATTGCAGCTTTGGTTAATGCATTGAAAAGCGTAGATTTACCAACGTTAGGCAGGCCTACAATACCACAATTAAAACCCATGAAATAACTCACAAAGCGTTATATAAAAATTGCCAGTGATTTTACATGAAAGCCATGACAAAGTCAGGTCATGGCTGAGGGCTTTGTTGAAAACTTATGAAATAGATGTTTTTAAATTTTACGTTTGTCAAGCTGATTCGATAGGGTATCGCCAGCAGCCTGCACCAGCATCACTACAATTACCAAGACGACAATCACTGCCAGCATGATCTGCATATCAAAGCGTTGATAACCATAACGGTAGGCTATATCTCCTAAACCACCAGCACCAATCGCACCGGCAATGGCGGATGAGTTGATCATGGTTACCAAAGTGACAGTAAAACCGGCCACAATGCCCGGTAAAGCTTCAGGTAATAGCACATGCCAGATAATCTGTTTGCGGTTACAGCCAATCGCTTGAGCCGCTTCAATCAGCCCTTGATCGACTTCACGTAAGCTCACTTCAGCAATACGCGCAAAGAAAGGAGTCGCAGCTAACGTTAACGGTACAACTGCTGCCCAGACACCATAACTGGTACCGACAATCCAGCGGGTAATTGGAATTAAAGCCACCATTAAAATCAGGAAAGGCACCGAACGGGTAATATTCACAACCCAACCCAAAGCCTGGTTAATTGGCTTGGATGGATAAATGCCATGTTCAGAGGTGCTGACTAACACAACCGCCATCGGTAAACCAATCAAAAAGGCAACGATTGCGGATACACCAACCATGATGAGGGTATCGGTGGTTCCTGTTAGTAATAAATCAATGAGTTGGTCGTGCATAGCCAATCACCTCAATCTGTGCAATGTGTTGTTTTAGTTTTTGCTGAAGTAAGTCAGTATCCAGATTTAGATCGGCAACTGCGACAATCAGGCTACCGACCAGATGATTCTGGATGCTGTCGATATGACTTTGATAGAGATGCACCGGATGCTCGAACTGTTCGAAAATCACTTTCAAATCTGGTGAATGCTGAACACTAGAGGCATAGCGCAGTTTGATAATGCTATGCGTGGTATCTGTTGTCACTTCAGGACTGATCGAAAATGGCAGTTCCAGCTGTTCCAGATTCAGCAGTTCCTGGGTAATCTGCTGCTGTGGATTGGAAAACACTGACCAGACTTCACCCGCTTCAACAATTTCACCTTTTTCAATCACGACGACTTGATCGCAGATTTCACGAATGACCTGCATTTCATGGGTGATTAGTACAATAGTGATGCCGAGTTTCTGGTTGATTTCTTTCAGTAAAGACAGCACCACTGAGGTACTTTCCGGATCCAGTGCAGAAGTGGCTTCATCACAGAGTAGAATTTCCGGGTGATGCACCAGCGCGCGGGCAATACCGACACGCTGTTTTTGGCCACCGGATAGCTGAGAAGGGTAGTTCTGAGCCTTATCGCTTAAGCCGACCAGTTGCAGCACTTCGTTTACACGCGCATCAATGTCTGATTTTTTATAATTTGCAACTTTTAAAGGCAGAGCTACATTTTCCCAGACGGTTTTGGCAGACATCAGGTTGAAGTGCTGAAAAATCATGCCAATACGCTGACGAAGCTGGATCAGTTCAGCATGGGTTAAGCCAGCCAAATCCTGCTGATGGATATGGATATGACCTTCGCTGATCTGTTCCAGACCATTTAGGGTACGTAGCAGCGAGGATTTCCCCGCACCACTTTTCCCGATAATCCCGAAGATCTTGCCTTCAGGAATATCCAGATTGATGTTTTTCAAGGCATGTACCGATTTGCCTTGTACCTCATAGTATTTATTCAGGTCACGGATTTTGATATGTGGGACGGAAAACGCCACCTGAGAACCAAAACTCACCATAGTATTCACCTTATTTCCAGCCTTCAAACCACATGCCAGTACCAAAATCCTGATCCAGAATTGCTTTGACTTTTGCAGAGCTCTGGAAGGTTTTTACAAAAGTCGCCAGTTTCTGATTTTTATCTTCGTAGTCTTTGCGTGTCACAAACAAAATGGCGTATTTTTTGTCGATTGGATCCAGGAACAGAGCATCATGCGGATCAGCCGCTTTAGCCAGTTTTAGATAATGCGGATAACCAAAGATCAGATCAGCTTCATTCAGGGTATGCGCCGTTTGTGGGCCTTCAACTTCAATAAACTGTAACTGTTTCGGATTGCTTTGAATGTCCTTAACAGTTGATAGTTCATTATTAATATCTTTGAGTTCAATCAGTTTTGCACGGTTAAGAAGGATCAAGGCACGCGCCAGATTCACAGGATCATTTGGAATCACTACACGGGCATTTTGTGGTAACTCGTCCAGCGATTTATATTTCTTAGAATATAAACCGACATGGCTACCCGTACCGGGCGCGAAACTATGTAAATCGAAGTTGGTTTCACGAATGGCATTTCTTAAGTAGACACTTTGCTGGAAAAAGTTAGCATCGATGTCGCCATTCTGTACCGCGACATTGGGTGCATGCCAATCTGAAAATTCAACCAGTTTCACGTTAATACCTTGCGGTTTCAGCTCATCTGCCACACTTTGCAATAAATCTGCATAAGATGGGCTGATGCCAATGGTCAATACATCTTCCTGTTGCTGACCCTTGGTCCAGCGGTAAGTTGCCAGACCGAGAATCAGTGCCAGGATGACACCCCCAATGATCCACTTCTTTGCATTCGAGCTTGAAGAATTGACTTGTGTCATCACTACACCTTATTTCCAGCCAGGGAACCAGAGCTTCGCACCAAAGTCAGCATCTAATGCTTCTTTTACGCGAGGTGAGTTCTGATAGATTTCAACAAATTTCTTCAGCTTGTCATTTTTGTCCTGATAGTCTTCACGTACTGCAAACAGGATTGCGTAACGGTTATCTTTATTAGAGTCAAAAATTAGGGCCTTTTCAGGATCAGCAGTTTTAGCCAGGCGCAGGTAGTGCGGATAGCCAAATGCCAGATCAACATCGTCAATGGCACGTGCGGTTTGTGGACCTTCAACTTCAACAAACTGCAGGTTCTTTGGATTTGCTGCAATATCTTTCAGGCTGGACAGGTGATTGGTAGGATCTTTTAACGTCACCAGTTTGGCCTGTTGCAATAACAGTAGCGCACGTCCCTGATTGACTGGATCGTTTGGCACTACCACTTTTGCACCGTCTTTCAGCTCATCCAGACTGTTAATTTTTTTGGAATATAAGCCGACATGAGTCGCTGCACCTTTGGCAAACGCTTTGATCCTAAAGTCGGTTTCTTTTTTGGCATTATCCAGAAATGGCTGATGCTGGAAGAAGTTGGCATCAATATCGCCATGATTCAGGGTGATATTTGGTGTATTCCAGTCCGAGAATTCGACCAGTTTGACATGGATGCCTTGCTGTTTGGCTTCTTCGGCTGCCACCTGTAAAGGTTTGGCAAAAGATGGGCTGATCCCAATCACCAGTTCATCTGAACCGGATTTCTTTTGCTGGTTCCATACCACCAGTCCGATAATGACGGCGGCAATAATCACCCCAATAATGGTGAATTTTGTTTTAGCTGTTTGTGCCATGTTGCACCTCAAAATAAATTTATGCTGATTGTTTTTGCTTTAGGTTTGTGTTGCTGGTTGAGGCGGAGCCTGGACATCGGAATTGCTGTACCGGATGCGCGCTGGATAAGCGGTCTCCTTGCTGAAACAGCTTGTGTCTGAAACTGCCTTGTTCATATTCAGTTTTATAGCGACCGCGCTGCTGTAATTCAGGAATAACGAGGCGGATAAAATTCTGATGCGATTCTGGGGCAACCGTACGGGTCAGGTTGAAGCCATCAATACCGGTTTCATCGACCAGCTGAATCAGTTTTTCTGCTACCGTTGCGCCACTACCGACAATGAGCGGATAACGTCCACCTAACACATGCTGATCTTTTAGGTCATTTGGCGTGATCTGTTGTTCCTTAAATTTATCATTAACCGTCGCGATACTATTGGTTTTCTTGTACGGGATCGGTTCATCATCCGCAAATTGCGACAGGTCAATACCCACTGAGCTGGAATAATGCGCCAAACCGGCTTCCGGGCTGGCGTAAGAGCGGTATTCATCCAGCTTTTGCTGCGCCAGTTCATCCGTTTCTGCAGTGACCACAGTAATACCGACAAAAATCTTGATCGCTTCCGGATCGCGGCCCTGCTCAGTGGCCTGACGACGGATCTGATCGACCTGCTTTTTGATCTTGTCTGGATGATCTCCGCCAATAAACATGCCTTCAGCATGCTGGGTAGCAAAAGCCATACCACGCGGTGAAGCACCCGCCTGGAACAGCACCGGCGTACGTTGAGCAGAAGGGGAAACCTGGAATACACCCTGGCTGCGATAGAACTTGCCCTGATGATTAATTTGATGGACTTTAGCTGGATCAGTAAAGATCCGCTGCTGCTTGTCTTTCAGTAATGCAGCATCTTCCCAGGAACCTTCCCAGAATTTGTAGCAGAGCTGTAAAAATTCCTCGGCCTGTTCATAACGCAGGTCATGGTCTTTCAGGCCATTTTCACCAATCAGGCGCTGTGCACTGTCCAGATAACCGGTGACAATATTCCAGCCGATACGGCCATTGGACAGGTGATCCAGAGTGGCAAAGCGGCGGGCAAACTGATACGGGGATTCATAACTAAGATTGACGGTTACGCCAAAACCGAGATGCTGGGTTACGGCTGCCATGGCTGATACCAGGGTGCTAGGATCGTGGCTTGGTAATTGAATCGACTCTCTTAATGTCAGGTCAATTCCATTCTGATAGACGTCATAGACCCCCGTAATGTCGGCAATAAACAGACCATCAAACAGGCCTTTTTCCAGCGTTTTCGCCAGATCAGTCCAGTAGCTCAGCTCATGAAAACGATGTGACTCATCCCGTGGATGCGTCCATAAGCCATGATTGATATGCCCCACACAGTTCATATCAAAGGCGTTCAGCAAGATTTTTTTTGCTTTTGGATTAGTCGTTGTAATTGTCATTACAATGTCCCTCGGCGTGGAGGCAGAACACCATTCAACAAATAATTGGCAATGAAATAATATTTCCAGCGTGAGGCATCATGCAGGGTATGCACGCGGGCATTGCGCCAGAAACGATCCAATCCATCTTCACGCTGGCTGCCGCGGCTGCCGGCCAGTTCAATCAGTTTGGATGATGCTTTTAAGGCGGTTTCACTACTGTGTGCACGGGCCTTAGCTACATCTAGAGAGGCTTTGGCAATGCTAGTTTCAGTAGGATCTGCTTTGGCTGCATCAACAGAGCGTGCTGCCTGTTTAAGTAACACTTCTGAAGCACGCACATCAGCGACCACGCGGCCCAGTTCAAATTTGGTTAGCGGATCATCGGTCGCTTTGTCTACGCCAGAATCAATCCACGGACGTGCCTGACGTACACGGTTTAAGGTTTCTTCAAACGCCGCACGAGCAATCCCGGTTTCAATGGACGCATGTAGTAATTGCGCAAAAGGACCGGAAATGGTTGGACGAGAATAGGCGACATCAAAGCGCACCACATCTTCTTCAAGCACTTGCACATTGTCGAATTTTACTGTTCCGCTGCCGGTGGTGCGCTGACCAAAACCACTCCAGTCATCAATCAGGGTCAGACCTTCACTATCACGTGGTACAAAGGCCAGGAATTGCTGTTCGTTTTCATCTACCACTAGAGTCGGAATGCGATGTGCGAACAGGCTACCGGTGCAATAGAATTTTTCTCCATTAATCACATAGCCTTGTTCAGTCTTACGAATAGCAGTCTGACGCTGTGCAGCAGTTTTGGTCTTGTACTCAGCTAAAGCATTACCAAAACGGGCACCTTTGAGCACTTCAGCATAAAGTTTCTGTTTTTGTTCCTCAGTGCCGTTATTACGCAGAATTTCCAGACCATAAAAATGGTTCTGCGGAATCTGACCGATTGATCCATCCACACCGCTCATTAGGGCAATGACTTGTGCCACCGTATAGCTAGACACTTCTGCACCACCATATTCTTTAGGTACAGTAATCGCCCAGAGTCCGGACTGGCTATAAGCCTCGATTTCTCCGAAAGGCAGAATACGTTCGGCATCACGTTGTACTGAATTAATCTTGAACTGCTCTGCCAGATTATGGGCAATTTCTAGTGCTTCTTCATCAGATTTGATGATGTGCGCATGTGCCAGCTGTTCTGACTGCAATGGACTAATGTTTTGAAATGAAGTCATGGCAAATATCCTTAAATCCAGGCGTGGCGGGCAGGGAGTTTATGATTTAGGTAATAATCTCCAAGTGCATGCAGCTTCCAGCGGATCGGGTCATGCAAGGTATGCACACGGGCATTACGCCAATGCTGATCCAGATTGTGCTGACTGAGGCTGGAGCGACTTCCACCCAATTCCAGTAATTTTTCCGAGATATGTAGCGCAGCATCGTTGGCATAGACCTTGGCTTCAGCCACTAGAATTGAGGCTTTGGCTGCCTGCTCATCAGTCACAGATTCCAGCTGATCCAGTTCATCCAGATATTCAGCGGCTTCATCCAGCAGTAAAATCGCGGCATCGAGCAGCACAGAAGATTTGCCAACTTCCTGCAGGGTATAATGTTCTAAGCTGGCTTTTTCGACTTGAGCATCGACAATTGGACGTGCTTTTTGTACGGCAGTCAGCGTATCGGCAAAAGCAGCTTCGGCAATGCCGACATCAATCGCGACCTGCATCAATTGGGAATAGGCACCGCGGTAGCTTGGTTGATTTCCTAACAGACGCTCATCAAAAATCAATAGCGGATCAACTTCGACATGCTGAAGTTTGACGGTACCACTCGAAGTCGTGCGTTGACCAAAGCCATTCCAATTGTCGATCACTTCCACACCTTCAGCATTGCGGTCGACAATGGTTAGTACTACATGGCCTTCTGGATGAATCGCTTTAATCGCTAACCAGTGCGCGAAGCTACTACCAGTTGAATAGAATTTCTCGCCATCCACAAAATAGCGGCCATTTTCAAATGTTAAAGTGGTGGCAAGCGTCTTGGTATCTTTGGTATTGCGCTCTGGACCGCCATTCGCCAGACGCTTACCTTTTAGAATTTCGTTATAAATAAACTGTTTTTGTTCTTCGGTACCCATGATCTCGATCATGTTGAGTAATGCGATCTGGTTCTGCGGAATTTGCCCGACACTTGAGTCAGCCTTATTAATAATCCGGAATACATGAGCCAGGGTTTTATTGGCAACAAATGCACCGCCGTACTGTTTCGGAATGCGCATGCCGCCCAGGCCTTTCTGGCTGAACAGGTCAATCTCAGCAAAAGGTAACAGACGTTGCTGATCACGCTGATTACGGCCTTCCAGGGCAAAATCTGCAACCTGATAAGCAGCATTAATCGCGTCAAGATCATTTTCGATGATATGAACTTTTTCAGAAGTTAAACGAGACATAATGAAATCCTAAATCGATGCCAAAAAAAGTTACAGCGAAAGCTTTATGTAATTAAGCAATTGCTTTTGCAAAGCTTATGAAAAAAGCTATTTAGGACAAAAACTGCTAGATTTTTATAAATTTGGAATATAGTAACTGATTAAAATAAAATAGGTTTTTAATAAATCCTTAATTTTAGAAGATGAGTTTAAAGCGATGCATATCTGCTTTATAGATAATCAAGACAAAAAAATGTATAAAAATACTCATCGTCGTGTTGAATAAGCAACATCTTTATTTTGAATAAAAAGTTCATTGTATTTCCAGTCTGGGATGACTAAAGTATCCGACTAAATTAGATGGTTTTAATGCGATCTGACCTAAAAACAAGCATGGAGAATTTATGCGCATCTTATACCAGTTTCCACTTTCTCATTTTTGTGAAAAAGCACGCTGGATGCTGGATTACAAAGAGCTGGAATATGTTGCGCACAACCTCATGCCGGGTGCCCATCGTGCCTTTGCCCGCCTGAAAACCGGACAAAACCGTTTACCGATTCTGCGCGATCGGGAACAGTGGATTGCGGACTCGACCAAAATCGCTCTATATCTGGATGAGCAATATCCTGAACACCGTCTGCTACCTGCAGAAGCAAGCTTGCGCCAGCAGGCATTAGATATTGATGAAATCACCCAGGAATTAGGCCGCCATGTGCGTCGCTGGATGCTGGCTCAGGCTTTATCGCATGACCATGAATCGATGGATATTCTGATTGGAGAAAAAGGCTATCTGCGCCAGTTTGAAAAATTCTCCAAGCCATTGCTAAAAACCATTTTGACCAAGGGTTATGCCTTGACTGAAGAAACACTGGAACAGTCCAAACAATTTATCAAGGATTCGGTTGAGCAGCTTAATCAGATCCGTGTGGAAAAAGAAGGACCTTATCTCGTCGGTTCGCGTTTCTCTCTGGCCGATATTGCTGTCTGTTCGATTCTGGCCCCTCTTTTGGCTATTCCGGGAACGCCGTGGGAGAGGGAAAGCTTTGAATCGATGTCGGATGAATACCGGGAATATCAAAGTCATCTGGCTGAGTTGCCATTAGGGCAATATATTCAAAAGATGTATCGTAATGAGCGCAATGCCCGTGTTGATTGGCGCGGTGTATAAAATTTTAAAAGTAAAAAAACGCGCATAAAGCGCGTTTTTTTATGAGATTAGAATTAACCCCAAGGGCTGGTTTGATCAATCTCACTTGGTTTACTGAAGCCACTGAGCAATGAGCTAAAGTCAAACTTCGGCAGGGAACTACCACTTGAGAGATTGGTAATGGTCTCTTTAATGGTTGGGAGGATTTCAGTAATGCTGATATTCGTAGCCGTATCAGTATTACTAATGCCGGAAATCAATTCGCTAAGATCAGGCAGTCGTAGGGACGAGTTGTTACCGACTAAATTGCCAAGACTATCCGTGAATGCATCCAAACCTAAACCCTCTAAGCTTGGCACGCCAGAACCGAGTGACCCGAGCAGGTCGCCAATTTCAGGAAACTGAACACCATCCAGAAGATCCGAGAATTGACCTTCGCTATCAATCAGCGCAATCACTGGTTTTAGTGCTGTAATCACATTGTTGAGGTCGCTGGATAAGGTGAGCAGTAATGGGTTATTCACAAAATCCAGCACCACTTGTACGCCATTCAAGACATCGTAAAGAGAATTCACGATTTCTGCCTGATCAGCGTCAAGAACGTCACTATTCGCTAATAGATTCAACAGTGGATTGATGCCTTTTAGTACATCCGCGATGGTGTCTGGCACATTACCTGAACCTGCAGAACTGATTGCAGATACCAATGTAGTCACACTACCAACCACTGTTGGTAAAACTTGGGTAAGTTGATCCATATCAATGGATGAGTTACCTGTATCAATCGATGCAAGCAGTGGCATCAGGCTTTGCGTTACAGTTTGCGCAATGGTGCCCGTATCGATATTGCCTGAATTGCTGATTAGACCACTGAGCAAATTGGTAATAGCACCGATATCAAGGTCACTGCTTGCATTGCTCATTAGGTTACTGGCTAACAGATTGACTGAACTGGTATCTAAACTACCTGTTGAGCCACCGATCAATCCGCTGATCAAGTCAACAATTGCACCGATGTCGAGATCACTAGCGGCATTGCCACTGATAAGACCAACGACTAGGTTGGCAATTTTACCAATATCAACATCGCCAAGTCCGCCAGAACCACCAATTAAACCACTAACCAGTTCAGCAATTTGTGCGATATCAATATCACCACCTTGAATGAGACCACTGACGATACCGACGATGGCACCAATGTCTGTTCCACCAAGACCACCAGTACCTCCAATCAGGCCACTCAGCAGTTGAGTGATTTGGGTAAGATCAAGGTCGCCACCTTGCAATAAGTTGCCAGCCAGTTCAGCAATTTTACTAAGATCTAGATTACCAGTACTGCCACCCATCAATCCACTGACCAATTTGATAACTGCATTTAAATCCAGGGTTGATGTATTACCACCCATTAAACTGCCAAGCAGATTGCTGATTGAACCTATGTCAAAACCGCCACCATTGGCTTTCGTTAATTGGCTAATTAAACTGTTGATATCAAGTTTAGAAGCATTTGAGCCTGTAAATTGGCTAATTAAATCAGTGAGGGAACTGGAATTTAAACTTTTGCCAGAAAGCAGGCTGTTTAAGAGAGAATCTAGGGAAGGGGTAGAGGGGGTAGAACCTGTAATAGAACCAATAATGCCAGAAAGACTGCCACCCAATAAACCACCAAGTAAACTCGTATTTTGTGTCTCTGTCGTGAGCACTGGACTGAGTTTAGTTTTAATTGAACTAAGAATACTAAAAGCCATAACCGTTCCTTGCGAATTTTTATCTTGTTATGTTTGTTGTGTGTTTTAGATAAAACGCTCAATTCTTATTCAATTTCTATACAAGTGTAAATCTAAGTTGGATTAATCGTGCTTTGAAAATCCAGTTATCAGCGTCATAGTATTTATTCATAAATAGTTTAGTGATAAATAAGAATGATTTACTTAAAAGCGTCGCTTATCGAAAATTTGTTTTATACGACGAATGACCATAAGCATGACTTAAACTGGTCATTGAGAGGGGTCTGGCATTTTTTTTCAAATAACTGGTAATTTATGAAAAATTTATCAATACTATCAGCAAAACAATGATGTATTTGAATAAAATGGTAAGAGATTAAAGATGGAATTAGATCGTTTTGATAAGCACATTCTTGAAATTTTGACCCATGAAGATGTCAATCTGAATGAACTCTCGGAGAGAGTAAATTTATCTGTGAGTTCGGTACACCGCAGGATCAAGCATTTGATCGATCATAATATTATCAGTGGCTTGAAGCGCGAGATTAATTATCAAAAATTGGGCTTTAGCCTGCATGTGCTGTTGCAGGTTTCCTTAAGCAAGCATGATAGCGATACTTTTGCCAAATTTTTAGAAGAATTAGAAAATATTCCGGAAGTCATTAACGCTTTCCTGGTGACAGGACAGTCTGCGGATTTTATTGTCGAAGTTGTGGCACGTGATATGGAAAATTATAGTCAGATTCTATTAAGCCGAATCGGCAAGATCGAGCATGTCGTAGCACTGCATTCTAGCTTTGTGATCAAGGAATATAATGTTTTTAACTGTAGTGGTCTTTTAAATAAGGTTTAAAATTCCAGGCTTTTTAGCGCATATAAAAAACGCACCCGAAGGTGCGTTTTAATCTCATAGAAGATTAGGCATCGAGTTGCGCTAAAACTTCATCAGAGAATTCAACGTTGGTATAAACGTTTTGAACATCATCCAGATCTTCAAGCATATCAATCATTTTCATGATTTTTTTCGCTTGGTCGATATCTGTGATTTCAGCTTTGGTAGATGGGCTCATCACCACTTCAGCGTTATCAGATTTTAAACCTGCAGCAGCTAAAGCATCTTGTACTGTACCGAAGCTTTCAGGCGTAGTGATCACCAGGATTTCATCTTCATCCACTTCAATGTCTTCAGCACCCGCTTCAAGTGCTACTTCCATGATTTGATCTTCTAAAGACACATCTTCAAAAGTAATTTCGCCACGTTTAGTGAATAGGAAGGATACTGAACCGTTGGTACCGAGGTTACCATCAGTTTTAGTAAAGCAGTGACGTACATCAGGAACCGTACGGTTCAGGTTATCTGTCATGGTTTCAACAATAACCGCAACGCCGCCTACGCCATAACCTTCATATGTTACTTCTTTAAGATCGTCGTTATCTTCACCACCGGCACCACGCTGAATCGCGCGATTGATCACATCACGTGTCATGTTTACAGATAATGCTTTTTCTACAACAGCACGTAGACGAGGATTACTACCCGCATCAGCGCCACCGAGTTTAGCAGCAGTTGTTAATTCACGAATGTACTTGGTAAACAACTTACCACGACTGGCATCTTGTTTTGCTTTACGATGCTTAATATTGGCCCACTTGGAATGACCCGCCATGCGAAATATGCTCCTTGTAGATTGGCTGTATGCCTATCGAATTGCGCCGATTCTACCATAAGCTCTTTTTTTGAAAAAAGAGTCTGGATTTGAGATTTAATGATAATGCCAAAAAAATAGGCAATAAAATAGAAAGGCAAAGCAATAAATGTAAATAAAAACTTAAGAAAATACCTAAATAAGAAAAGGGCAGAAGAAACATTATTCTCAAGCCCTTTTATGGAGTGTTTATTCCGGGATAATAATATCCAGACCAACATTCTCTTTATAGAGCCGCTTGATTAAAGCCAGATCATGTGCAAGATCAGTAGGATAAATTTTGCCAAAAATCCCGCCTTGCTTGGTCTTGGAATTGGCATACATAAGCACAATTGGCACATTGGCCGCTTTGGCAATATGCCAGAAACCGGTACGGATCGGTTTGCGCGCTTCACCACTTTTGGCACGGGTGGCTTCAGGTGCTATCACCAGATTGAATTTTTCATTATTCTGAAAATGTTCAACCATTACGCTGACAATATCTTTATTGGCTTTACGGTCGACCGCGATACCACCCATGGCTTCCAAAATTGGTTTCATTGGGCCTTTGAACAGTTCTTTCTTGATCAGGGTATGAATTTTGATGTCATACATTTTAAAGAGTGCCAAAGATAGAACTGCATCCATCATGGATGTATGTTCAAATCCGACAATGACCTGTTTATCTTCGAGTACATCGGGTTCGACATGATATTGCCAACCGGCAAGTTTAAATGCAGATTCGCCAATAAATTTGTTTAGCATAAGTAGAAAGAAATAAGAGCTAACGGTATGAACTGCATAATTTCTTCCTGTTCTTATTCACAGTCAATAGGCTTTATTTCAAATTCATTAATAATATGAAAAATCCAAGATCAAAAAAGTATATTCAATAGTTTTTTAAGACCTGAAAGATATCAATAAGTACTTAATAATCCTTATGATATATCATCTTATATAAAATAAGTCTTAAAGTGATGAAAAAATGACTATCCAGCACAAATTTTAGTTATTAGACTTTTGTCGAAGAAAAGAAGAAATTGTGTCTTTTCTATTTTCTGGTCATTTTCTCTCTGAGATTGAAACCTATGACGTATATTACAGCTTTCATGTTCTCAATGCTTCTGTTAGCACTGGTTATTGTATGGTCTTTAATCGAAATCTATATGGATTTGCGTAAAGACGAGAAATTGGAATCGGAATTTTAGTCTTTATAAATTTTTAAAGAATATCTTCTGTGATTATATTTCTATACATAATAGTTGGTATTTTTATTGATTATGGTTGTATTGAGACGTAAAAGCGATCAATTTATTGATTTGATATTCGAATAATTAGCGTAGCTCTCTTTATTTTAGATAGAAAATATAGATGTCATATGAGGCTTTTGCTAGCTCAAATTAGACTGAAGTCTTAAATCCTAAACAGAACAATTATTAAAGAGAAAAAATGGTTGCTGGCTAAGTGTGCAAGCAGCAAGAAAAGTACTTGTTTTTTGATCTAATCTTGGCTAGTATTCAATGCGCCTGAACTAGTTGAAATATAACAAATTCAGTCTATATAGGGCCTATAGCTCAGTTGGTTAGAGCAGCGGACTCATAATCCGTTGGTCCACAGTTCGAGTCTGTGTGGGCCCACCAAATACATCAAGCATCTAGGAGCAATACTCTTAGGTGCTTTTTTATTTTTTGAATTCATTTAGGCACTATCTATCTTCAAAAATAACTAAAATTTCAATCTCTTATCATAAGGTAGGCTTTTAGTAGGTGGGATTCTTTTATCGTTCATTGAATACTTAAATCACGGTGAGGGTCACCGATAATAAGATGAATGGTAGAAGGAATCGAACCATGGCTTTTAAGAATATTGCAGATCAAACAAACGGTTTTTATATCCCTTGTGTTTCACTTTTCGGTCCAGGCTGTGCCAAAGAAATTGGCGTTAAAGCACAAAATTTAGGTGCCAAGAAAGCTCTGATTGTGACCGATGAAGGCTTATACAAATTTGGTGTCGCAGATACCATCGCAAATTATTTAAAAGAGGCTGGTGTTGACAGCCATATCTTCCCAGGTGCAGAACCAAACCCAACAGATATTAACGTTCATAATGGCGTACAAGTCTACAATGACAACGGCTGCGATTTTATTGTATCACTCGGTGGCGGTTCTTCACATGACTGTGCCAAAGGTATTGGCCTGGTGACTGCCGGTGGTGGTCATATCCGCGACTATGAAGGTATTGATAAAAGTACTGTGCCTATGACACCGCTTATTGCAGTCAATACCACAGCGGGTACAGCGTCGGAAATGACACGCTTCTGTATCATTACCAATACTGATACCCATGTCAAAATGGCAATTGTGGATTGGCGTTGTACACCATTGATCGCGATCGATGATCCTAAATTGATGATTGCCAAGCCAGCGGGCTTAACTGCCGCGACTGGTATGGATGCCTTAACCCATGCGGTAGAAGCGTATGTTTCTACGGCAGCCAATCCGATTACGGATGCCTGTGCAGAAAAGGCCATTACCATGATCAGTGAATGGCTGAGTCAGGCAGTAGCAAATGGTGAAAATATTGAAGCACGTGATGCTATGAGCTATGCACAGTATCTGGCAGGCATGGCATTCAACAATGCATCACTCGGATATGTGCATGCGATGGCACACCAGCTGGGTGGTTTCTATAACCTGCCACATGGTGTATGTAATGCGATTTTGCTACCGCACGTATGCGAATTTAACCTGATTGCCTGTCCGGATCGCTATGCAAAAATTGCCCAGTTGATGGGTGTAAATACTGAAGGATTAACTGTGACTGAAGCAGCTTATGCAGCGATTGATGCCATTCGCCAGCTTTCAGCTTCAATTGGAATTCCATCTGGTCTGAAAGGCTTAGGGGTTAAAGAGGAAGACCTTGCCATTATGGCAGAAAATGCGCAAAAGGATGCCTGTATGCTGACCAACCCGCGTAAGGCTAGCCATGCACAAGTCGTAGAGATTTTTAAAGCGGCGCTGTAAGCCTCTATGTAAGTCGATTCTCTCCACTCGGCAGACTTACATTTTATGCAACCCTGTTCGCACTTCTTAGTGAAGTGCGCCAAGATAAACGTATCCCCATGCGATATTCTTGGCTGATCCTTACACCCTTGATAAGGATATAGAGCAGGCGTTGCTCTTTTTTTTTGCCTAAATTTTTGCTTTCAAAAAATATATTTGGGCAGTTAATTCATCAGGGTATAGCTTATTAAAATTAACTGAATGAACTCGATAATAATAAAATACTGGAATGAGCAGAGTATTGCTAAAAGCTTATTCGTAGCATGAGCTAAATCAATAGACCTCTTTCATAAATCATTTTTTGCTCAGTTCCAAGTTGTAGATTCCAGCAATTAGATTGAATCTTAATGCTAGTCTTTTGCCTCGATTGCGATATCGCTCAGCAAGGATTTTGAAGGTTTTCAAACTGCCAAATACATGCTCAATTCCGATTCTTCTTTTATTGATTTCTTGATTATAGATTTTCAATTCAGGATCCAATTTACAGTGTCTTTTGGCTTTTAATAGCAACAGGCTATTCGGATACAACACATAAAT
>NZ_VPED01000036.1:0-33487 GCF_013417335.1 Acinetobacter sp. YH16031 | reverse complement strand
ACGGATGCATATATTGCAGAAATTACTCAACGCTTGAATCATCGTCCAAGAAAAAGACTCGGCTTTAAAAGTCCGAGTCAGGTATTATGGCAACAACATGGTGTTGCACTTCAAATGCTAATCTAAGCCCATAAAAAAGCGCCCCGAAAGGCGCTCATTTTATTCATCTATTAGCATGGACACTTCTTCATATCTCCACCGGCAGAGGGATAACGCGAATCTACACAGTGACGATAAAATGTTTTAGGGTCCATCGCTTCCAGATCAGGATGGTGCTTTTTCATATGCGCCAAATAGGTCTGATAATCAGGCACACCCACCATCAGGCGGAAACTCTGCTGTAAACGCTGCCACAACGTCGCAATCCGTGACCAGTTTTTCGGGTTCAGGATCAGGTCTTTTTGTGACATCACGGTCATCTTGATGATTTTATAGACAACCGCTTTTCCACCTTTAGCAAACTTCAAGTTCATGCGCTGCTCCTTAATGTCCTTTTGCAGGCTGAATTTCTTCAGGATCGCGATACACTGCTTCTGCTTCATTTACGGTTGGTACAGGACTCGCCAGGGCACGACGGATCACGCCAATTGCAGCAAATAGCATTACAAACGCTACGATCATAAAGAAACCACAAAGTGCTGCGTTGATCTGGTTCGACATTGCGACAGTCTGCATTTCAGCCAAGGTTTTCGCTGGTGCCAGAATTTCATTATTCGCAATTGCTGTATTGAAACGCTCTGCCTGTGCCAGGAAACCGATTTTCGGATTTTCATGGAAAATCTTTTGCCAGCCTGCCGTCATTGAAGTAATAAACAGGAATACGGTTGGAACAATTGTTACCCACACATATTTCTCTTTCTTCATCTTGAACAGGATGACTGTACCCAGAATCAATGCCATGGCAGCCAGAATCTGGTTACCAATACCGAACAGTGGCCATAAGCTGTTAATACCGCCTAATGGATCAACGACGCCTTGATAAACGAAGAAACCCCAGCCAGCAACAGCAACGGCTGTACCCAGCATATTACCGAAGAAGTTATGAGATTGTTTTACCGCAGGAATCACGATACCAACTGTGTCCTGAACCATGAAGCGACAAGCACGAGTACCCGCATCTACTGCGGTCAGAATGAATAAAGCTTCAAACAGAATTGCAAAGTGATACCAGAAGGCCATCATTTCACGGCTGTTAAAGATTTCGGTAATGATATGCGCCATACCAATCG
Organism: Acinetobacter sp. YH16031; assembly: GCF_013417335.1. Classification (NCBI taxonomy): domain Bacteria; kingdom Pseudomonadati; phylum Pseudomonadota; class Gammaproteobacteria; order Moraxellales; family Moraxellaceae; genus Acinetobacter; species Acinetobacter sp. YH16031. Next base: position 32,258 of record NZ_VPED01000036.1, on the reverse strand, counting down.
CGAAAGTCGGTGCACCACCCGTACGTGACAGAATCGAATTTTCACCTACTTCCTGTGCCAGCAATGTCAGTGCTTCAGGTGTTACCACAAAACCAAGATTACGTACTGCTTCAGCCGCAGTATCTACGGTTGTACCTAGTAGTGCTGCTGGTGAGTTAATCGCGAAGTACACACCTGGATCAAGAATCGCGGCACAGATCAAAGCCATGATCGCAACAAATGATTCCATCAACATGCCGCCATAACCGATTATCCGGATATCGCGTTCGTTGTTGACCAGTTTCGGTGTTGTCCCTGAAGAAACCAGTGCATGGAAACCGGAAATCGCACCGCAGGCAATGGTAATAAACAGGAATGGGAACATTGAACCAGCGAATACTGGGCCTGTACCATCGACAAATTTGGTAATCGCTGGCATTTTCATTTCCGGCATCGCGAACATAATACCAATCGCCAGACCGGCAATCACACCAATTTTCAGGAAGGTAGATAAATAGTCACGTGGTGCAAGTAATAACCAGACAGGCAATACCGATGCAATGAAACCGTAAATGATCAGTGCCCAAGTCAGTTCAGTCCCAGTTAAAGTGAACAACTGTCCCCAGTATGGATGCTGTGCAACGTTTTCACCATAGATAATGCCAAGCATCATCAATACGAAACCAATGATCGAAACTTCTGCAATTTTACCTGGACGGATAAATCGCATGTAGATACCCATGAAGATGGCGATCGGAATCGTAGCTGCAATACTGAATACGCCCCATGGACTATTGGTCAGTGCTTTGACAACCACTAGCGCCAATACTGCTAGGATGATGATCATCACACCCAGCGCACCAAGCATCACGATAATACCAGCAAAGGTACCCAGTTCCTGTTTTGCCATTTCACCCAGTGAACGGCCGTCACGACGGGTAGAAATAAACAGTACCAGGAAGTCCTGTACCGCACCTGCCAGTACTACACCGACCAGTAGCCAGATGGTGCCCGGCAAATAACCCATCTGCGCTGCAAGGATTGGACCGACTAAAGGCCCCGCACCGGCAATCGCGGCAAAATGGTGACCGAATAATACGCTTTTATTGGTCGGTACATAATCCAGACCATCACCCAGACGATGGGCGGGTGTTAAACGGCGTGCGTTCAGTTCAAAAACTTTATTGGCAATAAATAAACTGTAGAAACGGTAAGCGATGCTGTACACACAGGCTGCGGCCAGTACCAGCCAGACTGCATTCACATGCTCACCACGACTGAGTGCAAGTACCCCGAAGGAGACTGCCCCGACTATGGCTACCAGGAGCCAGATGATTTTCGAAGTCATGGTTGACTTCTGTTGTAAAGTTTCCATTCAATCCCTCATTTTGTGAAGCATATAAATCAGCGTGATTTTTTTATTCGAGGTACTGCTGTTTTCCCTTGCGACTTTACGCTTGTTCCTGTCTAATTCCTCTAAGACTTTGGCATAAAAAAAGGGGATGATTTTAGTCATCCCCTTTGATAATAGTCTATTTTCCGACCATTATGCACGTTCTAAATAGTCACCAGTACGGGTGTCTACGCGAACGCTTTCTTCTTGCTGAACGAATAATGGAACACGTACTACTGCACCTGTTTCAAGTTTCGCTGGTTTACCGCCACCGCCAGAGGTATCGCCACGAACGCCTGGATCAGTTTCAACGATTTTCAATACTACGAAGTTTGGTGGGCTTACTGTTAAAGGTACGCCATTCCATAACATGATAGTACATTTTTCATTTGAATCGTCTTTTAACCATTTTGCAGCGTCGCCCATTGCTGTTTTATCAGCAGCGATCTGTTCAAAAGTTACAGGATCCATGAAGTTCCACATTTCGCCATCGTTGTACAAGTATTCCATTTCTACTTCTACGATGTCTGCAGCTTCTAGAGAATCACCAGATTTAAAAGTTTTTTCCAAAACTTTACCACTGCGAAGGTTACGTAATTTAACGCGGTTGAACGCCTGGCCTTTACCTGGTTTAACGTATTCGTTTTCCATGATTGAACATGGGTTACCATCAAGCATAACCTTCAGGCCAGACTTGAAATCGTTCGTAGAATAATAGGCCATGATTGGCTCACTCCAAACTTACTAACTTTAAGCTATTGATGCTATGGGCTGTTGCAATGTCATTTAGCAAGTCTGACACGAACATGAGTTGCCACATGCACATTCATTTAATGTTGCGTATTCTAAATGAGCAATACACCAAGTCGCAACGAAAAAATCGGTTTTAACTTGCTGACACTGCTTAACTTAGCATCAGCTATTCCAATACTGGTGCACAACCAGTCTTCCAAGCATATAAAAGTCTCTATGCTTTTGCATACCATAGCAAACTGATCGTGTTTAGAGAAATTTTAGCCAGCTTTCACATTCCCATCTGTAGACAAACTGCTAAACTGCGCACTTCTGGCTATCGCCTTCATCTTTTTTTGATCTTCCGGCATGACACAGTATTTATATCAAGAAGCAAATTGGCAATCGCAACTGAGCGACCTGATCACCGATCCACAGGAACTACTGCAAATTTTACAGCTTTCTCCAGATCAGCTGTTATCTGGTGCTCTGCTGGCCTCTCAAGCCTTTAAATTACGTGTGCCACGGGCTTTTGTTTCCAGAATGCAGCCAGCAAATGCATTTGATCCACTTTTATTACAAGTATTGCCACATCATCTGGAACTGGAAGATCATCCGGGATTTGTCACCGATCCCCTAGGTGAAGAACAGGCTAACCAGCAGCCTGGTGTTCTACATAAATATAAGTCACGTTTTCTACTGACCTTGACCGGTGCCTGTGCAGTCCACTGTCGTTACTGTTTCCGACGCCATTTCCCTTATCAGGAAAACCTGCCTAAAAATGAGGACTGGATTAATATCAAACAATATCTGGAAAGCCAGCCAGATATTAATGAAGTAATTCTGAGTGGTGGCGATCCACTGACCTTATCTAACCGAAAATTAAAAATCTGGATTGAACGACTAGAATCGGTACCACATCTCAAATTTTTAAGAATACATTCACGAGTTCCTATTGTGATCCCAAACCGGATCGACGAAGAGCTGCTAAGCATGTTAAAAAACAGTAGGCTACGTATTATTCTAGTGGTACACTCGAACCATGCATCAGAGCTGGATGACCTGACCTGTAAGCAGCTTAATCAGCTGGTTCAGCATCAGATCACGGTTCTCAATCAGGCAGTTTTATTAAAAGGGGTTAATGATTCTGCTCAAGTTTTGATTGATTTAAGCTATCGCTTGTTTGATGCTGGCGTGATGCCCTATTATTTACATGTACTTGATAAAGTAAAAGGTGCGCATCATTTTGATTTACCTGCTGAGCACATCAATGAGATTTATACAGAAGTTTTAGCGAACCTACCGGGGTATCTGGTTCCTAAACTAGTTCGAGAAATAGCGGGCGAGAAGAATAAGACACCGCTTTTTGGGGTTTCAACATTTTTGAGTTAAATAATAAAGATGAGTAAGCACACTGCAGACATTTTTCAGACAACGGCTGAACTCACCATAGAACAGCTAAGTTTTTGTCCCACAAATGCCAAAGCATTGCAGGAATGGGTCGCAGGAATTTCAATCCTGCAATTGGGGAATTCATCCAAGTCTCTGTTCAGTGCTTTACTGGAAATTTCCGAACTGAAATGTGCGGAAACCTTGCGTTTTGACCTGATTCAGGTATTGCACCCTACCCTTGAAAATGTTTTGGCCAGTCTTGAGAAACATTTCGTCAATCAGGGTCTGATCACGACAGATCGCAATGACCAGATTATTGAGCTGGCTATGCTGTTACGCAGCTATTTTGCCAAAATCTATATAGATATTGCCAAACGCTGTAATCATCAGCTGAATCATCAAAAGTTTTCACTATTTTCCCTGGGCAAAAAGAAAAGCCTGCAAAGTGCCCGGATGGTGTCCATCTACTATGGCCTGCAACAGTTAAGCCTGCTGCTCTATCAACAGCATATGCTGTATAGCACACCTGGCGCCGGTCAGTGGTTGGCAGCACATCAGTTGCTTGAATGTGCGATGGAAAATAATTTCTATCAGACCAACATCAATCAGGTTCTTGGCACCCAGCACGAAATCCAGAATATTACCCAAGCCTATGCACGACTGATTTTGCTGGATATTTTCAATACCCATCAGATCCGCCCAGCTGAGATTCAGGGATTATATTTATGCAGTGCGGACTGGGCGAAACTGGTTCAGATTCTGCCAAAAGAAACCACACTGTCACGTTATGTGGTCGATGCCAGCAAAGATCATCCGCCTTTACTGAATTCTCATCAGGGTCAGCATTTCCAGCCGAGCTTCTATATTTCGACACAAAACCTGATGGAACACCTGACCGGTACTCAAAGCAAAAATGCCCAGTATCTGTCACGTAATGAAAAGCTGTTCCTGACACCTGCCCTGCATTTTCATATCTATAACCTGCTTTCGAATAATGTCGAACGCCGTCATGAACGTTATGAATATTCCGCACAGATCAATATCTGCTTTGGCTTAACGGTGGCGCATTTTTATCTGTCTAAGGGTAAAAACTTTAATGAAACGCTGGAACTGGAAGGTAATTATGGTTTCCAGAGCGAAAGCAGTTTTGTCAGCTCAATGCATAATACTGTTCCAAGCGGATTCAGCAGTATCAAGGCGCTCGATCGCGAAGCCAAACAGATTCATACCGCTGAAGTTCTCGATATCAGTGTCAATGGTTACCGGATTAAATGGTCAGGTATCACGCCTGCCAATCTGAAAACTGGTGAATTTATTCTGGTTCAGGAAAAATCTCAAAGCCAGTGGCGTGGCGGAGTCATTCGCTGGATCAAACAGTCAGCAGATAAAAGTCTGGAAATTGGCCTGGAAATTCTGGCACAGGAACTGTTTCCTTGCGCAGTTTATGCCCGTACCGACAAACACAGTATCAATTATCAGCCAGCTATTCTGGTACAGATGACCCAGCTCGATCAGGTCTCAACCAGTATTATTGTCTCTGGCTCACAAATGTTTAGGGAAAAACAGACCATTCATTTACGACTTGGCCAAAAAGAACTCAGAATTTACCTGACCAAGGCGCAGCTCATTACACAAAGTTTTATCCGTTTTGACTATGAATTATTAAATGATCAAGAAGAAGATGTCATCGAAAACTTTATACATAAGCAATTGAATGAAACTAGAAATCACGATTTATGGGAAGCATTGAAGTGAGAAATCCATTATTGTCTAAAAAGTTAAAACGTACTGAAACACGTTTACTGATCATTGATGATAATCAAATTAGATATAACCAAATCCGTGATCTCTTAACCAGCAATGAATATCAGGTCGATGCCGTTCTGCTTGATGATCTGCAATCTTTTGAAAAACAGTTAAACTTTAGCTGGGACCTGATTATTTTTGGTCGTGCGTATGATCTGAAATATGAACAAGCCTTAAGTCTGGTTCAACTTTCTCAGCAACCTGACCTACCTATTCTTTTGTTAAAACCAGAAGATTATCAGGCTGAACAATATGCCCAGTATATCCGTAAAGGCATTTTTGACATTCTGAATCTGGATTATCCAGACCGCTTCTTCCTGAATCTGGTACGTGCCCTTTCCTTTAGCCGTACCATGCAAGCTCAGCGCCATTTAATGGAAGAACTGGAAACTGCACAAAGCCAGGCACAATCACTGGTAGAAGACAGTAACCGTGCGGTCGCAACCATTCAGGAAGGCATCCATATTCAGGCCAATGCCGATTATCTCAAACTGTTTGGGCTCAAAAGTGAGGACGATATTATCGGTCTGCCGCTTTTAGACCTGTTACAGCCGCAAGATTTGAATGATTTTAAATCCCGCTTTAAAAAGATTTCTCAGGGTCAGTTTGATTTAGGCCGTTTTGATATTACTTCGTCGAATCCAAATGTTGCTGCTGCCAATCCATTAAAACTGGAATTTCTGGCCTCTAGTGCTGAAGAAGATGCACTACAAATTACGATTGATACAGCGACTAATCAAGCGAGTACCTCTTCTGAAAAAGTTGCAAACAAGCCAAGTACCTTACAGTCACTTAAGCGTGAACTCAATCGTGAACCGGCGAAAGCCAATGCATTGATCACCTTCTCCTTTGCTGCGTATGAGCCGCAAGTCCTGAATGGTGATTGGGCGACCTATATAGGTTACTTCCATGAAATTGGGAAATTCCTGAAAGAGCAGGTTCGTATTCCGCTCTTCAAACTGGAACATGATGTTCTGGTGGGGATCATTCAGGCAGATGCGCAAGACATTCTGGAATCCAAACTGGTTGGACTAGGTTCATTGACCAAACCACAGCTCATTACAGTGAATCAGCAAACTTATCCGCTCAATCTACGCATCGGTTATACCCTGCTTGACGGTGAGTTGCGTGATGAAAGCCATTGTAATGAATTAGTCGGTCGGGCCTTCTCTACTCCTTTACCACAAGCACAAAAAACGTCTGAATTTGTTCTGGATATTCCTGCAACGACTCAGGAATCGATTTCAATGCCGAGCATTGACTTCACGGTTTCAGAACCCGTTATTCCAGCGTCTGAGTCCATACCGGTCAGTCCGGCAGTCAGCACTGTACCACTCACAACCTCTCCAGTATTAAAAGCACTGCGTGAATGTCTGGAACGTGGTGAAATTCATCTGAAATATCAACAGCTCTATGATAAAGAAGATACCAACCTCTACATGTATGAGGTGACCAGTGGCTTTATCTTTGAAAATAAATGGCAGGATATTTCTTCCTTGATGGAACTCAATGAAGATGATGAATTGTCTATTAAACTGGATCGCTGGATTCTGGTTGAATCGAGCAAGCAATTGCACAACTTCATTACCCAGTATCCGGATGCCTGTTTAATCGTGAACCTGAACCGTGCGGTGCTATTTAAGGACCGTACTTTCCCTGAGTTTATTTCCAAACTAATTACCATTATTCGCAGTAAAGTCGAACATCCTTTAACTTTACAGTTCTCAGAAGAAGATATCCTGATGAATCAGCAGGATGCGCAGAAATATTTACGTACCTTACGTGAACATGGCGCGCGGATTGCGATTCGTAACTTTGGTCACTCTATGTATAGTGAAACCCTGCTACGTGAGTTCGATATCAATGGTCTGAGCCTGGATAGCAAACTGACCAAGATGCTGAACAATGATGCTGAAATTGAACAGCTACAGGAAAAAATCACCACATACAATGAAATCAAACCAGTGAATATCATGATTCGTGAACTGAATGACATGACCTTATTTGCGAATGCCTGGAACGTCGATGCCCGCTTTATTCAAGGTGATTATTTCCAGAAAAAACTGGATCATCTGATTGATGTACAAGACCACTAAGGTCTTGTACTCGCCTTTCAATCTAGAAACGTGAAATGATTTTCTAAATTGCAGGCACAAAAAAACGGGCATAAAGCCCGTTTTTTCATTTTGGGTATTAACGTTTAACAGAACGTGACATACCAGCAAAACGTTGTTTGAACTTGTCGATACGGCCGCCAGTGTCAACGTTCTTTTGCTTACCAGTGTAGAATGGGTGGCAAGCTGAGCATACGTCTAGGTAAAGAGTTTCTTTACCAACAGCTGAACGAGTTTCGATTACGTTACCACATGAACAAGTAGCAACTAGTTTTTCGTATTTTGGGTGAATATCGGCGCGCATCGTCGATTACTCCATTAAGATGAAAGAAGGTTTTGCTGTCATCGCAATTGATCACTCTCAAGTATTGAGGAAGGGCCAGAATCAGGATTCAGGCAGATCAACACCACAACAGACCATTCTTTTGGCCCACCGAGACGGATACCGTCAGAGCTAAGCACAACAAGTTGGGCGGTATTATACGGCAAACAAATCCAATAAGCGAATTATTCTTCTGTGTGTACGGCCTGTTTGGCCCAGAGATTCGCAATCACACCACAGGCCATGAGCTGGATTTGATGGAAAATCATAATCGGTAAAACGATCATGCCAAGTGGCTGACCAATAAACAGAATCTGTGCCATCGGTACACCACTGGCGAGTGTTTTTTTGGAACCACAAAAGAATACCGTTTTCTGGTCGGCACGATTAAAGCCCAGCCAGCGTGGAATAAATAATGATAATAGCATTACGATGGTCAATAAAACCGAACATGCCAGCAGTAACAAGAGCAAAGTACTTAAGCTGACTTCACGCCAAAGTCCAGCCACCACCGCACTGCTAAATGCTCCATAAACCACCATCAGAATTGAGCCTTGATCGAATACCTTAACGATCTTGGGCATTTTCTGCATTTTTGGGAAAATCCAGGGACGCAGCAACTGACCTAAAATAAAAGGCACCAATAACAGCAGCGTAATCTGTAGGATCGAAGCCGTCGGATCAAAGCCATGCTGGGATTGTCCAAGGATAAAGAATGCGACCAGCATCGGAGTAATAAACATCCCGATAATATTGGAAAATGAAGCACTACAGATTGCACCGGCAATATTCCCTTGAGCCACTGAGGTAAAGGCGATCGAAGACTGTACGGTTGATGGCAGGAAGCACATAAACAGGAATCCCCAATATAATTCCTGCCCCAGCATTGGCAATAGGATTGGCTTTGCCAGCAAGCCTAAAATTGGAAAGAGTGCAAAGGTCAAGGCAAAGACCAAAGTGTGTAATTTCCAGTGCATCAAGCCTTCAATTACAGCTTCACGCGAAAGCTTGGCACCATGCAGGAAAAACAGGATGGCAATGGCTGCTGTCGTGATCCAGCTAAAGACTTCAGCGGCCTGCCCTGACACTGGCAATACACTGGCCAGTAACACCATAACAAAGAGCAAGATCGTAAAGCGGTCCAATGCCAGCAGTTTAAGCATCTGATGTCCTTCCCTCAAAATTTTATTATTCGATAAAAAAATACCCGGCTATCTTAACAGATGCCGGGTCCATGTTATGCATTCAGATTGATGGAATATTTTCATCCATACATGAATACATTTCACATATCTCGGTCTATAACACTTAGTTATTACGTGCGTTGTTGTCTTGCTGGATTAGCTCGATTTTATAGCCGTCTGGATCTTCCACAAATGCAATGACAGTGACACCGCCTTTCATTGGGCCAGCTTCACGAACAACATTGCCACCACGTGCCTTGATTTCTTCACAAGCTTTATAAGCATCATCTACCGCAATTGCAATATGACCGTAGCCATTGCCCAGGTCATAGCTTTCTGTATCCCAGTTATGGGTCAGTTCAAGCACAGTGTGATTTTCCTCATCGCCATAACCCACAAAAGCCAAGGTAAAACGACCTTCTTCATAATCACGCTTACGAAGCAAAGTCATACCAAGAACTTCAGTATAGAATTTGAGAGATTGTTCCAGATTGCCTACACGTAACATGGTATGCAGCATGCGCATATTAATCATCCTTATTTACAGATTGTTTTTGGTGTTCACCGAGCAATTTTGCCACCCAAACGACCAGAATCAGGATTGGAATCCCGATTAAAGTGGTCATCAGGAAGAAATTCGGATAACCGATATTGGTCACTATAGTACCCGAATATCCACCTAAAATCTTAGGAGTCAAGGTCATGAGTGAGCTAAAAATAGCATACTGAACAGCGGTAAAGGACACACTGGTCAGACTGGACAGGAAGGCAATAAAAGCAGCGCCTGCGAGACCTGCGGCCAGATTATCGACAATAATTGCAAAATATAGCCACCATGAACTATACGGTTTAATCACCTTACCTTGAATTTCAACATTCTCGCCTGTTCCAATTGTAATCGGCTGAATATCAATATCCATCGGATTGGCCTGAGTCTGCGACAAGTCCACAGCATATGAATGCTGCTGGGTCACTATTGGCTGCTCCTGCTGCATTAAGCTTGCATTGATTCGCTTCACAGGTGCAGTAATCAGTTTCTCGGCAGGAATAGCAGCACTAAAGACACGCTCTTCATCCAGCTTGGCATCGAATTTATCGCCATTCAGCTCTAATACAATTTTTTGCTCTGCAGTTAAATCCGGCCCTAGATACTGACCGCGAACCACGATGCTATTTTCCTGTTCATTGGCACTGATCAGGTTATCTGTGGTAACAGGCAGAAGCTGTAATTGTGCTGCTTTCGAATCATTCTGTTGCAGATAAGGCAGGTTGACTTGTACTGCATCTGCCGGATGATTCAGATAATGTGCACGAACCTGAATCTGTTCGGCCTCTTTAAAAGCAGTATTGGGTACATTCAGTTTCCAGTAACCGACTTCATCTGTATCTGCCCGAAAGGTTTGCTGACCTACCTGAACTTCGACCTGCCCCAGCTTTTCACCAGACTTCACTAAGCCAATAAAAATCAGATTGGTTGAACAGGCCAGAATCGCGCCTACAAACATCAGTTTCATGATGTTCATCTTCTGTGCAAGTAAGCCACCTAAAAAACCGCCAAGCAGGGAGAAAATCACCCCATACACTTTCACGGCTTCAGCAATCTGCTCCTTGCTGAAATTCAGATCCTGATAGAACACATTGGAAATCACACCGGCAATAATATCGGAGACCCGATAGAAACCGATCAGCAATAACAACACCAAAGCCAGCTTTAAGCCATAACGATCAAAGAAATCTGCTACGGGATTCACCCAGGTCTCGAATGCCATCTGTTTATTCACAGCACCCATTTTGACCAGAATCGTACCCACACCGAAAGCGACAGCACCTGAACCGATAAAGCGTAAAGCCTCAAAACAGAACAAGGCAAAAGTATCCTGAATCGCCCATTGTTCAGTGATACTCGATACCAAGTCACCGGAATAGACATAACTCAGAACAAAGCTGATAACTGCCACAAAAAACACGCCGACGAGACGGAAATAATCACTGCGCTGATAATCTTTACGTACCCGATCTACCTGAGGCTCACGGATGACCAGTGTGGTAATAATCCCAACCAGCATAACCGCCGCCATCGCCAGATAAGTCCATTTCCAGGCATCATAGATATAGTTGCCTTTGGCTGTACCTAAATATGCCGCCAGAAACAGAGCTCCAGCGCCAGCCACAATCATCCCGATCCGGTAACCCGCGTTATAAGTCGATGCCAGTACGGTCTGCATCTGGGTTTCGGCCAGCTCAATACGGTAAGCATCAATGACAATATCCTGTGTTGCAGCAGAGAACCCAAGCAGTACTGCACCCAATGCCATCTGCTGTAAATGCGTCTGTCCCAATGCCGGATCTGAAAAAGCCATAATTGAAATCGCAGTTACAATCAGGATCTGGGCAATTAATAGCCAAGCGCGCCGACGACCTAAAGCTTTGGTCAGAAACGGGACAGGTAATTCATCGATCAGTGGCGCCCAGACAAACTTGAATGAATAACCCAGTGCAGCCCAGCTGAAAAAGGTCACCGCACTTTTACTGATTCCGGCTTCACCGAGCCATAAAGACAAACTGGAAAAAATCAAAAGAATCGGGACACCGGCTGAAAATCCGAGAAACAGCATGATCAGGGCACGTCGATCCAGAAATGCTGTAAATGCGGATTTCCAACCCGTCGTTTGTGTTGTCATTGCTTTGTTATTTTCCACGAAAACCAATTGCTGCTATTCAATCCTTTAATAACGTATCTTTCAACAAAATTTATATATTTCTCGCATGCCCGATTTTTTATTTTGTGGCAAAACTGACATGTTGGCTTGAATTTTTCAAGTAAATCTGTATACCTTAAACCTTATCCACGTCATATTTCGTTTTGGACTTTCAACAGTGACTCAGAGACTCGATCAAATTCATTCTTCAATTTCAAGTAATACAACTATATCTCAACAAAACATCAGCTCCGACCTACTTATCTCAGCCTTTGAACAAAGCGAAATTACACCAACCCTTGAAAAGACATGCCTGAAACCGGCACAACTGACGCGTATTGCTGATCTGGATAAAATCCCAGCATCGACCAAGCGAATCAAGCCTTTGAATAATTTTCTGGGTCAGGACCGTGCCCGTGCTTCGGTGGAAGCCGGTATTGCCCTGCCATATTCAGGCTATAACATTTTTGCCGTGGGTACAGCAGGACTCGGCAAACGCACTATGGTAAAGCGTTTGTTGCAGCAACATGCCAAAACCATGCAAACGCCTAATGACTGGGTCTATGTCAATAATTTTCAGAATCCTCGTCAGCCTATCGCACTGGAATTTCCAGCCGGTCAGGGACCCAAGTTTCAGACGATGCTGCATCAAAGCTGGCAATCCATTCTAAAACAGCTGGAGCGCCGTTTTACTGCAGAAAGCTATCACAACCGGATTGAAATGATTCGTCAGGAAACGGGTGATGAACAGCAACTCGCACTGATCGAATTGACCCGTGAAGGTGAAGAACTCGATCTGAAATTGATTTCTCGCAATGATGAACATTGTTTTGTACCGATTCATCTGAAAGATGACAAAGTACAGGAAATGTCTCAGGAAGATCTGAATGCTTTAAGCAATAAAGATCGTGCTGAAATCGCGTCAAACATGCGTTACATGGACAAGAAACTGGAACGCCTAGGTCTTCATTTAGGCGATCTGGAAGATGATGCGCGTGACCGTGTTCAAGTATTGAACCGTGATATCGCCAAACAGGTAGTGATGCCACGCGTTGAGCAGATGCTGACTAAATTCAAGCATGTCGAAGGTCTGGAACAATATCTGAAGCAATATGCTGAAGACATTATTAATAATGTTGAAATTGTACTGGAACAGGAAGAAGACGATTTTACCCCTGCCCAGTTCAGCCGCGTACCAGCGCGCTTCCAGGCCAATGTGATCGTCACCCATAAGCCAAATAGCGGTGCACCCGTTATTTTTGAAGATTTCCCGACGCATTACAATCTATTGGGTCATGTAGAACAGCTGACCCAAAATGGTACGATTACTACAGATTTCACGCTGATCCGTCCCGGCTCCTTGCATAATGCCAATGGCGGTTTCCTGATGCTTGAAGCTGAACAGTTACTGGAACAGCCATATGCATGGCAAGGTCTGAAACGTGCCTTGAAATCTGGGCATCTCAAGCTTTCTTCTCTGGAACATATGCTGACCCTCACCGGCAGCATTTCCATTGAGCCAGCTTCTATTCCGCTGAATATCAAAGTAGTGCTGCTGGCAGAGCCAGAAATTTATTATGAAATTCTGGAACTTGAACCAGAACTAGGCAGTATCTTTAAAATCCGTGCTGATTTTACCGACACCCTGCAACGTAATGATGAAAATGAGCAAGCCTATATGCAACTGATTGCTGACTATGTGCAATCAGATAAATTATTACCATTTGACCGTTCTGCATTATCTGCTCTGCTGACCGACTCAAGCCGTCAGGCTGAAGATCAGAGTTCCCTGTCACTACATGCATTAACGCTGGGCGACCTAATTCGTGAAGCGCATCATCATGCATTCGAAGCGGGTGATAAGATGGTGTCAGAAAAGCATATCAATACCGCACTGGATCATCGTAAATATCGCTTAGGCTATTTACGTGAGCTATTCTGGCAAGATCTGACCCGTGGCACTCAACTGATTGAAACTCGCGGTCATCGTCTAGGCCAAATCAATGCGCTGTCTGTGATTCATTATGCAGATGTTGAATTTGGTCTACCTTCACGCTTAACTGCTTCTGTATATCAAGGTGGCGGTGATATTCTGGATATCGAACGTAGTGTAGAACTTGGCGGTTCTTTGCATGCTAAGGGCGTGCTATTGATGGCCTCCTTTCTAAAAGCCCATTTTGGTCGTGAACAGACCCTGCACTTCTCTGCCGCTTTAGCTTTCGAACAAAGCTATGGTCAGGTGGATGGTGACAGCGCGACAGTTGCTGAACTTTCAGCGCTGATTTCTGCGATTAGTCAGTTACCGATCGACCAGTCCTGGGCGATTACCGGTTCTATGAACCAGCTTGGTCAAGTACAACCGATTGGTGGTGTCAATGCGAAGATTGAAGGTTTCTTCGATGCCTGTAAGTTGCAAGGCCTGACAGGTAAGCAGGGTGTGATTATTCCACGACAAAATATGCAGCATCTGATGTTACGTAAAGATGTCATTGCTGCAGTCGAAGATGGTCAATTCCATATTCATGCCATTGATAATATCGCGCAGGCTTTGGAAATTCTGATGGCACGTCCGGTCGGGACTATGGACAAGAAAGGCCGTTATAGCAAAAACTCGATCTTTGCTGCTGTGATGGAACAACTCGAATACTGGCAAGCCATTGAAGATGGTGCCGAGTTTGAGGAAGAACCTAAGAAAAAGAAAAAAAAGAAGAAAAAGAAAAAAGATAAGGCGCCTATAAAGGAAGTTCTGACCGATCCAGATACCTTAGCTGAGGCCTTGGTTGCTGAATCAAAAGAACTGGAAAAATCTAAGGATCAGGCAGAAGATTAATTCTGCCCCCTCCTCACTATTCACCCATAAAAAAAGCGCTTCTTTCGGAAGCGCTTTTTCACATCTATCAGTTTAATCCAAGGATTAAGCTTCAGGTGCTGGACTGTATTGTTCTACTAAAGGCTGTAATTCACCTTTTTGGAACATTTCTAGCATGATGTCACTACCACCGATCAATTCACCATTGATCCAAAGTTGTGGGAATGTCGGCCAGTTCGCAATTTGTGGCAGAGTTGCACGAATATCCGGGTTTTCCAGAATATTAACATAAGCAAATGGACGACCAATTTGACTGAGTGCTTCTACCGCACGTGCAGAAAAACCACATTGTGGAAATTGTGGTGTGCCTTTCATATAAAGAAGTACTGCGTGCTTGGCAATTTGGTCACGAATTAACGCTTCGGTATCGCGTGCTTGTTCAGTCATTGATAAATCCTCAACTAATCTGTCTCGCATTATACCCAAAACAGAGAAAAACAGTACGTCTAAAGTAATAAATCCATTTTTATTTACAATTACCCTTTAAATCTGACCAAGTTTTTGCTTATATAAGTTTTTCTTTCCACCTAACAGTAAAGAGTTAGTCATGAACAATATTACCCTCGCTCCGGTACAAACTGATCAACCTTCACATTTGATGCCAGTCTTTGGTCGTCAACCGATCAGCTTTGTCCGAGGACGAGGTGCATATCTTTATACCGAAGATAGTACAGAGTATTTAGATGCCTTAACTGGGATCGCCGTTTGCGGTTTGGGTCATGCTCATCCAGTGATTGCTGAAGCAATTGCGGAACAAGCTGCAACCCTGATTCATACCAGCAACCTTTTTGAAGTGCCTTGGCAAACTGCTGCTGCACAGAAACTGGCTGAAGTCGCTGGCATGGAAGAAGTTTTCTTCTCCAACAGTGGTGCAGAATCGAACGAAGGCGCTATTAAAATTGCGCGTAAATTCGGTCATATGCAAGGTATTGCGTCACCAAAAATTATTGTAGCTGACAAATCTTTCCATGGCCGTACGCTGGCAACCCTATCTGCAACGGGTAACAAAAAAGTTCAACAAGGCTTTGGTCCATTGGTTGAAGGTTTTATTCGTGTACCTTTTGGTGATATTGAAGCCATTGAAGAAGCTGCAATTAACCATCCGGATATCGTGGCTATTCTGGTTGAACCGATTCAGGGTGAAGGTGGTGTCAACACTGCACCGCAAGGCTTTAGCTACCTAGAAGAAATCCGTCAGATCTGTAATCAGCACAACTGGTTAATGATGCTGGATGAAGTACAAACAGGTAATGGCCGTACCGGTAAATATTTTGCTTATCAGCACACCAATATTGTGCCGGATGTACTGACCACAGCTAAAGGTCTGGGCAATGGCTTCCCGATTGGTGCCGTGATGACTCAAGGTCGTGGTGTCGGTGTTTTGACTGCGGGTAACCACGGTTCGACTTATAGCGGTACTGCATTGGGTTCACGCGTGGTTTATACCATTATCGATATTATGCAAAAAGAGAATATCGTGACCAATGCTGCTGAAAAAGGTGCATATATTGTTGAGCAGTTACGTAACCAGCTTGCAGATCATCAAGTGACTGTACGTGGTTTCGGTCTGATGATCGGGATTGAGTTGCCTAAAGACTGTGGTGAGCTAGTCGATATTGCACGCGATGAATACAAAACCATTATCAACGTGACTGCAGGTAATGTCGTTCGTCTGTTGCCTACCCTGAACATTACTCAGGAACAGGCTGATCAGCTGATCGAACGTTTAGTGAAAATGATCAAGGCTTATCTTGCTTAAGCCTATCTTGAACAACAAAAAAGCCGCTTTAAAGTGGCTTTTTTGTTTATAGGGAATTTATGATGCGACTTGTAATAAACGTCCACCAGAGATCTGGCTAAAATATTGTTTCAATGCATCCAGACAGCGCAGGACTTTAGTCGGTTGCTGTTCTCGATTAGGCATAACTGCATAAATGGTGACTGGCGGAAGTTTCCATTCAGGCAAGACTTCAATCAGTGAACCATTTAATAAATCTTTTTTAACATCAAGATATAAAATCTTGGCAACTCCGTTACCTTGCAGGCACATGGCTTTTGCAACCAGGCTGTTATTGGTACTAAAGCGTGAGCTCAGTTCAAATTCAACCTTTTCTGCACTATGCACATGCTGAAAACTGAAATTCTGATGATTTTTAATATGCGTTAAAGGCAAAACATCATGATGTTTCAGGTCTTCAGGACGCGAGATAATGGCGGTCTGGTTAATATAGCTTGGCGCAGCAACAAGAATCTGTTCAATCTGCATTAATGGCACAACCTGAAGGTTGTGATCATCATCGTTCTGGTCAAATCGCAGGGCAATATCAATACGCCCTTCCAACAAATCAACCTCATGATTGTTTGTTTCCAGGTGGACTGTCAGGCCACGGTGTGCGGACATCCAGTGAGAAAGTGCAGGAATCACATGATTCGCACATACTTCCGGTAAGGATACAATACGAAGTTCACCAACAAGATCATCACGTAACTCGTTAATGCGAACCTTTCCACGCTCAGCAGCAGACAACATTTCCTGGCAGCTGTGAAAAAAAGCTTGTCCCGCTTCGGTCAGACTTAATTTTCTCGTAGAACGATTTAGAAGTACAACTTCCATATCCTGTTCTAAAGAGCGAATTTGTTGACTCACGGCGCTGGTTGTAATCCCTAGCTCACGTGCAGCACCGCTAAACGAGTTCTTTTCCACAACACAAGCAAAGACACCCATTGCTCGAAGTTGATCTAACATAAATTCCCCTCTAAACTTATGAGATGCTTCATCTTTTGATAAAAGCAACTCATTGTATTATACGGTGAAATTTACGTTTTGCATTATTTATTTAATTATTTGGTAAAACTGCTGTTGGATTAATCGGTTTTCCGTCTAAGCGAACCTGAAACTCAAGCATAGTACGGGTTGTACCAGTCGCCCCCATCTCGGCAATTTTTTGACCAGCCGTTACATTTTGGCCACTTTTCACGCTTAATTTACTGTTATGCGCATAAGCGGTGATATAGCCATTAATATGTTTAACTAATACCAGATTACCATATTCCTTCAGGCCATCTGCTGCATATACCACCTGCCCATCTGCTGCAGCAAAGACCGGATCTCCGACATTACCGCCATAACGGGTACCTTTGATATTTGCAGCCAGATCATAGTTTTGTAATACCGGACCATTTGATGGCTTGACCCAACGTAATCCCGCTGCTGTCGATACTGGGGTAATCGGTGCAGAAGTAGTGGTGGCAGGTTTTGGCGTAGTCTTAACAGTCGTTGGAGCTGGAGTGGTTGGCGCTGGAATCGCAATCGTTTGACGCTGAATCGGGGCAGCTTGGGTAACAGGTTGAGTCGCTGTAGTACGGCGAGCAGTAGTGTTATTTTTCAGGCGAATCGACTGACCCACATAAATACGATACGGTGGAGCAATATCATTCATCTCTGCCACACTGATATAGCTCAGACCATAACGTGCTGCAATGCCACTCAAAGTATCCCCAGAGCGTACCGTATAGAAGTCAGGCGCTGCGGCATAGCGGGTCATATTATTGACCTGAGGTTTAGTGGCACAACCAGTAATAATCATTGTGGAAACAACCACAGTGGACAAAACCAGAGTTTTGATGAAGCTGGATGGTGAAGCATGAATGAAGTATTTCGGTGACACCAAGGACATTATCTTCCTCTCTAACATCTATACGGTTGCAAAAACCCAGTAAGATTAGCAAAGTTTTACTACAATATACTTGTAAGCTTTCATTTTTCACAAACTTATAACATTCATTAGATTTTATTTAGAATCTGGGCTTGCAAAGTGTGAAGTGTGTCATAGTTTGTGGCATCCATCTGAATTGGCGTCACGCTTACATAGCCATTGGCAATTGCAAAAAAGTCTGACTCGATTTCAGTTCCTTTATGTTTTGGCATTGCGACTGCTTCACCCGATAGCCCAATCCAGTAAACCTGACGACCACGTGGATCTACATGACTGGTAATCGGCTTGGACTGGCTACGGCGTCCCTGAAAGGTCACTTTAGTTCCTTTAAGTTCAGCCACATCAGGAATATTCACATTAAAAATATGACGCTCAGGCAAAGTCGGCAAACCTGCCGCAATAAAATCATGTACCCATTGCGCTGCAATGCGATAATCTTCTGGTAAGGTATAAGATCGAACGTTTTGCCCACATAGAGAAACTGCTAATGCAGGTTGTTTGGCCAGACGGCCTTCAAATGCAGCCCCCACCGTACCCGAGTACAGCACATCATCTCCCAGATTGGCACCACTGTTAATGCCGCTGACCACCAGATCGAATTCAACATCAAATAAGCCGTTCATGGCCAAATAGACACAGTCAGCCGGCGTGCCATTAACCGCCCATACATCGGGAGAAATCTGGATCGGTCTTAATGGTCGGTCTAAAGTCAGTGCACTGGAAAATCCGCTACGTTCACTTTCTGGAGCTACCACCACAACACGTCCTAAAGGCCTCAAGGCCTGCGCCAGTGCCTGTATACCTGGTGCAAAAACGCCATCATCATTGGAAATTAATATATTCACTGCAAAATCTCGTTGAGCTAAAAAATGACTCGCTAGGACATTTCATTGTATTAGTTCAGGAATTATATATATTTGTAGCACGATATCCATTAATACATATGGCTTAAGATGATGAAAAAATTCTCTCTTTGGGGTACTTTGGCTTTAAGTTTGGCAACTTTTGTTTCTCCTGCAGTTATTGCCAATGATTTGACAGCTGAAGAAAATGACATGATCGTGAAAGAAGATGTCGCATCTGCACAGGTAATGATTGAAGTATGCCCGGGCATTATTGGTCAGAATGCAAAATTCGATACAACGATTCAGCAGCTGATTCAATCTTATCTAAAAGAATACTCAGACAAATCGATGACCTATCAAAAACTTCAGGCAGACAGTGAATACAAGACTGTGCTTGAAGAAGCACGTCAAGGTGCAAAACAGACTGCAAAAGACGAACAAAAAACAGCGTGTGAAGACGTTTTAGCTTATCAGGAATAAGGTCTTTCTCACTGAAATGAGACGATGCCAGCATCGTCTTTTTTCTCTTACACATTTCTTCATAATTCTACAGCTTCACTACATTTCCCCTCTTTTCAATTTTGAAAATATCTTTAAGCTAACAAATTATTGTTCTACATGTAATTTTTGAGTTTTTTGATGAAACATACATTAATTAAAAGTTTAAGTTTATCTGTTGTTGCTGGTATGACACTTTGGGGAAGCTCGGTTTATGCAGCAAATGAAAATATTGAAGTCACCCCGAGCCAAGAAATCACCAAGCAAGAATTAGCTGCAATTTATGTCCTTTCTGAAATTTGCCCAAGCATGGTCAAAGACAAAGCAAAATTCAATCAGGGTTATAACCAGCTGGTGACTGAATATTTGCCCGGCCAAAAAAATCCGGTTGAGCGCCTGAACCAGATGGTAAAACAGTCAGATTTCCGTAACATTCTGGCCGAAGCACAGAGTGATGCCAAAAAGGCTGGCAAGAAAAAGAATCAGGCCATTTGCAATGAGTTGGTGAGCTACAGTAAATAATCCACTTTTTGCGTGATTGCTTACAATACTTTTGAAATAACCCCGGGTTTCCCATAGAAGTCAGCCTAGCTTTGTCCTAAAATGCTAGGCTCTTCGTGCTTACATCAAGATATTGGAACCCACTAGAAATGACCCAAAAAACTGCCCTTGCTGCATTATTATTAATTCCTAGTTTTAGCTTTGCAGCAACTGTCTTATCTGCACCACCAGAATTGAATAATAAATCTTATGTGCTAATGGACTACGAGACAGGGCAAATTCTCGCATCAAAAAATGAAAATGAAAAATTAGCCCCTGCTTCAATGACCAAGATGATGACCAGTTACATCATCGAGCAGAAGTTATTAAGTGGTGAGCTGACTGAAGATGAACAGGTTCGCATGAATGAATCTGCATGGTGCCGTGGTAGCAGTGCAGAATCATGTATGTATGTGCCTTTAAATGGTACGGCGACTGCCCTAGAAATGTTGCGCGGGATTATTATCCAGTCTGGTAACGATGCATCTAAGGCGATGGCTGAACATATTGCAGGGAACGAGGGTACCTTTGCACATATGATGAACCAAGAAGCGAAACGGATTGGCATGACCAATACCAGCTTCATCAACTCGACTGGTATGCCAGCTGAAGGCCATTATTCGACTGCGAAAGATATGGCAACTTTGGCTCAGCACATCATCAAAGACAGTTCAAAATACTATCCAATCTACTCTGAAAAAGAGTTTACTTTTAACGGGATTAAGCAAGGCAACCGTAATGCCCTGCTCTATACTGATCCAAGTGTAGATGGTTTGAAAACTGGTCATACTGATGAAGCCGGTTACTGTTTAACGACCTCTTCAAAACGTGGCCCGACTCGTCTGATTTCAGTGATTTTCGGTGCACCAACCATGAATGAACGTGCATCGCAAACACGTGAACTTCTGGCTTGGGGTTATGCAAACTTTGAAACCAAAAATGTTCAACCCGCTAAACAGGTTCTAGCCAAGTCTAAAGTCTGGTTTGGTAAGGAAAATGAAGTGCAGATCGGTCTTGCAGAAAACTTTAATGTGACTATGCCTAAAGGTCAGGCCAATGCCATCAAGACTCAATTAGTCGTTCAGCCTAAACTGACTGCGCCTTTACAACCAGGTCAAGTCGTAGGTAAATATGTGGCGACTTTAAACGGCAAAGTAATTGCTGAGAAACCACTTGTTGCACTGAAAGCAGTTGAAGAAGCTGGTTTCTTTGCCCGCATGCTGGATCATATCAAACAATTCTTTAGTAACCTGTTCTAATATTTATTATCAATATTAGATCTTACTAAAGCCAAAGCACACATTCATCGAATGTGTGCTTTTTTATTTTATAATGCTTATAAACTTTCAGGATGATACTGACATGAGCCAAAACATTCGCCCTTATCTGGATACTCGCCCGCAAGTCGCTGACTCTTGTTATATCGATCCGATGGCGGTGGTCGTAGGTGATGTCGTTTTAGGCGAAAATGTATCTGTGTGGCCTTTTGCCGTAATTCGTGGTGATGTGAATCATATTCGTATTGGCAAGAACTCGAATGTACAGGATCATTCTATGTTGCATGTGAGTCATAAAAAGGCGGATAAACCTGAAGGTTCACCACTGATTATTGGTGAAGATGTGACAATTGGTCATCATGTAAAATTACATGGCTGTACCATTGGTAATCGTGTTTTAGTGGGTATCGGTACAATTATTCTCGATGACGTGATTATTGAAGATGATGTGATGATTGGAGCAGGTTCACTGGTACCACCGAATAAGGTATTAGAAAGTGGATACTTGTATGTAGGCAGTCCAGTCAAAAAAGTGCGTCCACTGACTGAAAAGGAAATAGCTTTCTTGCCTTATTCAGCACAAAACTATGTGAAAGTCTCAGGCCATTACAAATAAATCGATAAATTAAGGCTACTTTATGTAGCCTTATCTTAATTAAGGAATAATTACATAATCATTCTTAAAACTATTGGCTTCAAAGTCTCCCTCTACCAGATGCACAAATTTTTGGTTGATTTCGTTTAGTTCCAAACAATCATCCACATCAATCACGGCATCGGCATGAGGTTTAAACCAGGTCTTTTCAATGGCCAGCTTGCCTTGCGCTTTAGCTTCAGTTTTATTTTTAGCAGCAACTACCAGATATTTATGGATTTCACCAAACTGATCTGGCACATAAGCACCTAGATTGATCAGGAATAATTTTAAATCCTGTTTTACAGGTGTGTCCGTCACCTGAACCTGATAATTCAGATCCTGATAGCTAACACCATTGATCGTCATCCAGCCATCGACATGCAGGCCTTTTTGCAAACCAAACCATTGCTGCTTCAAATATGGGAAAGCTGTCTTAATATCTGAACTAATGACCGGAATTACGTCATGTACTTCTACATTGGCTTTTTCATGCTTGCCGCCCAATAAAGCAATGTAGAGCTTGAGTTCAGACATAAAAAAATCCTTTAAAAGCAAAATAGAGAAGACTTTAGCCGCATAGTGTAAATGAAACTTACTCGTTCCACTTCAAGTCAATCATCTCATATTTTTAAAAACCTGAAATTTACTTAAATCAGCATCAATATATTGGATAAAAAAATCCTAATTTGATCTATTTTTAAGCAAGCTTATTTGTATTAAAATAAGGTCCGAACTCCCCTTCTCTTATAAATGAGTCACGCCAATGAAGTAAGTCTATTTTTCTCATCAACGATTATTTTTAGATTGATGTGCAAAATAGATCGTCTGGCTTGATCTTTTCTAGAAAAAATCTCTTGTTTATTTTGTGCATCCTGTATTTATGAGGTTATTTATGACTCAACAGGCATGTGTAATATCCAATCTGACTTTAGAATTCCCTTCCAAACTCATATTTCAGAATTTAAATTTTACCCTTCCTAAAGCTCAGGTCAGCGCTTTAATTGGCCGTAATGGACAAGGTAAGTCTTTGCTCATGCAGCGTTTGCATCAGGCTCAGCATTCTTCTCCACATTGCTCAGGCCAAGTTTCCTGGCAAATGCATCATGCCTATCTACCACAATTGCATCGGTTAAAAGCAGCCACAATTGCTGAAGCACTCGAAGTAAGTCAATTACATCGTGCTTTTAAAAATGTTGAACATGGTACAGCCAGTTTCGAGGATTATGAGCTACTTGAGGATAGTTGGCATTTGCCGCATCAATGGCAGCAACTGTTGAGTTCAGCACAATTACCCACCGATCTGGACTTTCCCGTACAATATTTGAGTGAGGGCCAAAAGACCAAACTTGCTTTATGTAGCTTGTTCTTAAAGCCTGAATATTATTTATTGCTGGATGAGCCGAGCAACCATCTGGATCGTGAAGCGCGAACATGGTTAATAGAGCATTTAAAATTACATCCTGCTGGTGCGTTGATCATTAGTCATGACCGGACTTTGCTAGATCAGGTTGATCATATTTATTATTTAAATGAGCATGGATTACAGCACTTTACTGGAAACTATGCGGAGTTTTTTGAACAGTATCAGAAAAATGTCACTTCACTCGAACAGTCAATTCAGCAGAATCAGCGTGATATTAAACAGATGAAGCACAAGCAGCATGACGTTTTAATGAAAGCACAAAAGCGGGAACGTACCGGAAACAAATTACGTGATTCAAATTCCCAAGCCAAAGTGCTTTTAGACTTTAAAAAGGAACAGGCTGGTCAAAGTATGGGGAAAGTTCAGGCACAGCACCAACGGCAAATTTTGAATGAACAATCTGAGTTAAAAGTTCAAAATCAGCAACTTGAAAAGATAAAACCTCAGCTATTTCAATTTCCAGACCTTAAACCACAGTCTGGTGAAATTCTGCGGGTTAAAGAGTTAAAGCTTCCTTTTGGTACTCCACAGCCTGTGAATCTTGCTTTAAGTGCAGCTGAAAAGATCCATATTATAGGCCGAAACGGAATTGGTAAATCCACTTTGCTGAAACTGGTCGCCCAACAAAAGCAGCAACCTCTAGATCAAATCTTTCTGGCACGAAGCTGTTTTTATCTGGATCAAAATTTTAGTTTTCTCAATGAGGCACTAAGTGCAATTGAAAATTTAAGGCAGATAAATCCTGATATTCCGGAGGTTGAATGGCGTAATCTGTTGGGCCAACTCAGAATTCGTGGTGATAAAGGTACTTATCCTTTGTCTCAGTTAAGTGGTGGTGAAAAGCTGAAAGTGGCGTTATTAGGTCTTAGCCAGGTCTCTCCTCAACCTGAACTTTTATTATTGGATGAGCCTGAGAATCATCTGGATATTGAGTCTAAAGCTTTGTTAGCAAGTGCAATTCGGTCTTATGCCGGCGCTGTGATTTTAGTTTCACACGATGAACAGTTTGTGCGTGATTGCGGGATCACTGACATCTTCAATATGAATAATTTTGATTAAACTTATATATGTAAAAGCCACCTCAACGGGTGGCTGATCAATCACGGGAAATAAACTTATTGTTTTGTAGTCACACCCTGAGAATATAAATTTAATAAGTATTTTGACAGTATGGTATTCCCTACAAATAAAGAGCCTGATTCACTTAAGTGACCATAATCTACCTGAAGCAGGTCTTCTCCTTGAGCTGCACGAATCCGACATTTGTATTGCTGCTGAACATCATCTTTTTTACATAGATGATCAATGAGAGAGATATAGGTAATTCCCTGAGGATATTGTAATTTTTTCATTTTCTCGTCTACCTGAACTGCTCTTAAGTCCAGTCCGGCATCAAATATAAAATCTTCAGCACTATTCCAGTTTTTCGGTTTCACCATCACTTTTGGAAGCGAAGGTTTCCATTGTGAAATTGGCCCCACAATGACGATATTGGATACGCCAAGCTGAAGCAAACTTTTCCCGATGTTTTCCCAATTGGTTTCGTCGTGCTTCAAGGCTTGGGTGATAACCACAATTTTGGGCTTCAGTTCTGCGATGCTCTTTAGTGCCAATTTATTGGAATAGTCACAGGCTTCTTTATAAGCTCCTTTATGGTAGTTGATCTCGGTCAGCGATGCCCGGCAGATAGAAGAGGTTTTCTGATAAAAAGGGATATCATTGGATTTCAGTAATGTCCTCAGCCCTAAAGAAAGTGCCTCAGCATGAGAATCTCCCCATAAGAACACCCCGCCTTCCTTTTGTTTCGTGATACAGACCGGATCAGGATCATAACTATTATGCTCAGTCAGGCTCACGTAAGTATCACATTTCAGCCAGTATGCATCCCTTAAATTTTTGAATTTCTCATTATAATAATCTAAAAATTTTGCCTGTTCTGATGCTGCGCCTTGGCGCAGATCTGTATTAAAACCATTAAATATATTTAAAGTAACTCCTAAGCTCATGAGCACTAGAGAAAAATAAAGCGGTTTTATACGATAAATATCTTTCCACTGATGGTATGAAGGTAATTTAATCTGCTCAATATACTTATAACTCAGAAAACCTAACACTATAGAAAGTGCTATTCCTGCATAAACATAATACTCGGGCAATGAGTAGATATAGATCAGAACCACCAAAGGCCAATGCCAGAGGTAAATAGAATAAGACCAAGTCCCCAGCTTTTGAAATACAATATTATTGGTAAGAACACTGTCATTTCGATGTGCCTGAATTATCAAGAAGGTACCGATAACAGGAAAAACTGCCAGATAACCAGGCCACAAATCTTCTGCTGAAATGAAGAAATAAGACCCCAGTATAAGTGCCAATCCCGTTCCTTCCAGCAACCTTTTCTTATTTTCCTGCAAGGTCAAAGGATAAAGATAAGCAATTCCCCCGATCATCATTTCCCAGGCTCTGGTAGGTAACAGGAAATAAGCCGGATTTGGCCATTTGTAGGTAGCGATCACAGATAGAATGAATCCTAAAATCGTTCCCGCCAACAACACAAATTTCATGGTCTGAATGGACATGAACTTACGCATGGCAATAAGAACGAGCGGATAAATCATATAGAATTGCCATTCGACGGAAAGTGACCAGGTATGTAATAACCACTTTTCGTGAGTGCCTGCCTCAAAATAACCGGATTCCTTCCAGTAACTGATATTGGATAAAAAAGTCATGCTACTCGCGGCATGCTTACCCAATAACTTGTAATCAAAAGGAGTCAAATAAAACCAGCCAAAAATCACTAATACCAGACACAGCACGGCCAAAGCCGGAATAATCCGATTCGCACGAGCCACATAAAATTTCAGAATAGAAAATTTTTCATGTTCTAAATCTTTAAATATGATTCCAGTCATTAAAAAGCCTGAAATCACAAAGAAGACATCTACTCCAACAAAACCGCCAGGCATCCAGGCCGCATTAAAATGAAATAGCATGACTGCAATCACGGCAATTGCTCTGAGACCATTGATGTCTGTTCTGAATTTCATTGGAATCCTGTCCTATAAAGCCTGTTATTTATTTTAATTGTTATGAAATACTGCTAATTTTTATTAAATTTTATTTTAAATCAAATTCTTGCATTGAAACGCAGAATACAAATATTACTGTTTTAGTATTTTATGCACTCATTATATTCTACGCTTTCTTTTTCGCCAAATACCTTTATTGTTAATCATCTAAATTAAAATCCCGAGTATCAACATAGCCACCGCCGCCTAAATTTTGTAGAATACAGTTTTTATTCCATGGTGCTCCTCTATGACCGCTTGGACTGCTCACGTCACTGTCGCAACTGTCGTCGAAAAAAATGGAAAATTCCTGTTTGTTGAAGAACATACTGAAGGTGTCACTCATACCGTATTCAATCAGCCAGCAGGCCATGTTGAGGCAGGTGAAACCATTGTCGAAGCAGCCATTCGTGAAACTATGGAAGAAACCGGCTATCAGGTTAATGTCACTGATCTGATCGGCATTTATACCTATACCCCACCGATGTTCCCGGATCGCACCTATTTCCGTTTCTGTCTGAGAGCAGAAGCCGTCAGCCATGATGAAAATGCTGAACTGGATACCGGTATTGTCGGTGCAGTCTGGATGACGCTGGATGAACTGGTTGAAACCGCACGTGCCCGTAGCCCATTGGTGATTAAAGCCGTGCAGGATGCCCAAGCTGGCAAACGCTATCCTTTATCGCTCATTTACGAGCACCAAAATTCTCCCTTAATTTCAAATTTGGATGCCTAATCCTATGCAACAACGTGTCATCGTCGGTATGTCTGGTGGTGTAGATTCATCTGTGTCTGCAGCTCTCCTCCTTCAACAGGGTTATCAGGTTGAAGGTCTTTTCATGAAAAACTGGGAAGAAGATGACGGCACAGAATACTGTACGGCAATGGAAGATCTTGCCGATGCACAAGCCGTTTGCGACAAGATCGGGATCAAACTGCATACTGCTAACTTCGCAATGGAATACTGGGATCGCGTGTTCGAGCATTTCCTGGCTGAATATGCTGCTGGCCGCACCCCAAACCCGGATATTTTGTGTAATAAAGAAATCAAATTCCGAGCCTTCCTGGATCATGCGATCAATCTCGGCGCTGACTTTATTGCCACCGGTCACTACTGTCGTCGCGGCGAGACCATGACCAATTCACGTGGTGAGCAATATGCCCAATTACTGCGTGGTTATGACAATAATAAAGACCAGACTTACTTCCTGCATGCGGTTCATGGTCGTGAAATTAATAAGACCCTGTTCCCTGTCGGTGAAATTGAAAAACCACAAGTACGTAAAATTGCAGAAGAATTAGGTCTGGCAACAGCCAAGAAAAAAGATTCTACGGGTATCTGTTTTATTGGGGAACGTCGCTTCAATGACTTCTTGAAGCAATATTTACCGGCTCAACCTGGAAAAATCGTGCTGGAAGATGGCAAAGAGGTTGGTGATCATCACGGCTTAATGTACTATACGCTCGGTCAACGCGGCGGGATCGGTATTGGCGGTATGAAAGGCGCGGAAGAAGGTGCCTGGTTTGTGCTGCATAAAGATATCGAAGGTAACCGTCTGGTGGTCGGTCAAGGTCATGAACATCCACTGATGCAAAGTACCATATTGTGGTCTGAAGCGATTGACTGGGTAGCCGGTGAACAGGATATTCCTGAATCAGGTTTCCGCTGTACGGCAAAAACCCGCTACCGTCAGCCTGACCAAGCGTGTACTATTTTCAAGGATCCAGAAACACCAAATGGTGTTCGTGTTGAATTTGATGAGTCGCAACGTGCTGTGACCCCGGGTCAAAGCGTTGTATTCTACTCAGGTGAAGTTTGTTTAGGTGGTGGCGTGATTCATCATACCAATGCGCCTAAACCTGATTTTATTAAAGGATGATTTCGGCATGACGGAGTTACCGTTTCAACAAGCCACAACGTTGAATGTTCGTCAAAATCGTGCATTGGCGCTGGCAGGGGTTTTTCAGGCCACCCAGCTGACGCATATGACTGCATTGACGGGACAGCAAAGCATTGGTGAAAGCGGTAATTTCTATTTTGAGCAGTTGATTAAAGCCAGTTTAAATATCCGTCCAAGTGGCAAGTTAAATGCCCAGACCTTAGACTTCTTTAATCAGCTGGCCGATATTTCCCTCGGTTTAAAAACCCTGGAAAGCAGCATTACCCAACCTTTTAATACGTCCCCAAAATCCAGACTTCCAAAACTTTCATCGACCAAACTTCCAATGTCCTATGCCATGGCACTTCTTCAGTTAGAAAAGAAGGTCTATAGTAATCCCAAGTTTGTTGAAATCATCGAACAATCCCAGCAAAAAATCCTCAGACAGCTCTCCTTCTTCGATAACAATTACATGCATCCCAGCATCATTGCCAACCTCGCTCAGACCTATGTCGATACCGCCGGACAGATCAATCCGCGGATCATGGTGCGTGGCAATGCTGAAGCCTTTAAAGATTCCGGTCATACCAACCGCATCCGTGCTTCACTCTTTACTGGACTGCAGATGGCGCACTTATGGCGTCAGCTTGGTGGCAGTTCATGGGGCATGATTTTTGGCAAGCGCAAGCTGCTACAGGATATCCAAAATCTCGCGCGCTTACAGTTTCAGGTGATCTAAACCATGTTGTTGTACGCGCACCGTTTTTCGTTTAATTCCAAAATTTAGGGAATCGATATGAACGCTTTAACTGCACTTTCTCCATTAGATGGACGCTACGCTAGCAAATGTGATGCGCTGCGCCCTTTTCTTTCTGAGTTTGGTCTGATCCATGCTCGTGTGACTGTTGAAGTGCGTTGGTTACAAGCGCTTGCCAACCGTCCTGAAATCACTGAAGTGCCAGCTTTCTCATCTGAAACCAATGCTGCACTTGATGCGATTGTTGCAAACTTCTCTGAAGAAGATGCCAACCGCATTAAAGAGATCGAACGTACTACGAACCACGACGTGAAAGCGGTGGAGTATTTCCTGAAAGAAAAAATTGCAGGGATTGAAGAGCTGAAAAATGCAGGTGAATTCATTCACTTTGCATGCACCTCTGAAGACATCAATAACCTGTCTCATGCTTTAATGCTGAAAAATGGCCGTGATGTTTTAATCGCGTCTATGCAACAAATTATCGATTCAATCGTGGCTTTGGCTGAGACTCATGCTGAACAGCCAATGCTATCTCGTACCCACGGTCAAACTGCCAGCCCAACCACTTTGGGTAAAGAAATGGCGAACGTGGCTTACCGTCTGGCTCGTCAAATCAAACAGTTCAAAAATGTTGAACTGCTGGGTAAAATCAATGGTGCTGTAGGTAACTACAATGCGCACTACTCTGCTTATCCAGAAATCAACTGGCCTGCTCATTCTCAAGCTTTCGTGGAATCTTTAGGCCTGACTTTCAACCCATATACGACTCAGATCGAACCACATGACTACATGGCGGAACTGTTTGATGCGCTTCGTCGTTTCAACACGATTCTGATCGACTTTAACCGTGACGTTTGGGGCTATATCTCTCTTGGCTTCTTCAAACAAAAACTGAAAGAAGGCGAAGTGGGTTCTTCAACCATGCCGCATAAAGTGAATCCAATCGACTTTGAAAACTCTGAAGGTAATCTGGGTATTGCAAATGCCGTATTGGCTCACCTGGGCGAAAAACTGCCTGTATCTCGCTGGCAGCGTGACCTGACTGACTCTACTGTGCTTCGTAACATGGGTGTTGGTTTTGCACAAAGCTTGATCGCGTTTGAGGCATGCTTAAAAGGTATCGGTAAACTTGAACTGAATGCTGCTCGTATTCTTGAAGATCTTGACCACGCACAAGAAGTTCTGGCTGAACCAATCCAAACAGTAATGCGTCGTTATAACGTTGAAAAACCATACGAAAAACTGAAAGCACTGACTCGTGGTCAAGCGATGACTCGTGACATGATGGTGAGCTTCGTGAATGGTAATGAGCTTGAAGCAGTTCCTGCTGCAGACCGTGCACGTCTGGCTGAAATGACCCCTGCAACTTATACAGGTAATGCTGCTGACCAGGCAAAACAAATTAAAGACTTAATTTCTAAAATCTAATTTAGATAATTAAGACCAAAAGCGAGGCTCCGGCTTCGCTTTTTTTATTTATAATTATTTTCAACTTTAAAACAAAATGACAAATAACAAGATGATGGATCATCGATTAAGCGGCAAACATTTTATTAGCCTGGGGATTTTGCTAGCTGCGATTATTGTTGCCAGCATTCAGCCTCTGGAAATGCAATCCTATTTACTGCATCAGACCGGCACCCTATTTATGATCGGTATGCTGCTGTTCTGTCTGTATAAAATCGGACTGAGCTTTTTCAGTTTCAACCTCTATCTGCTGTTTCTGCTAATTCATGTTGTGGCAGCGCATTATCTATATTCTTATGTGCCTTATAATGACTGGATTCAAGCCCTGTTTGGCTTTAACCTGAATGCAGCCATGGGCTGGACTCGCAACATGTTTGACCGCTTTGTGCATCTGGTTTTTGGCCTGTTGCTCTATCCTGTTTTTCATCGACTGTTTCAGGTCTGGTTACCCCAGCAAAAGTCATTCACCATTTTTCTTCTAGTCATTCAATTTGTGATGGCAACCAGTCTGATTTATGAATGGATTGAATGGCTGATCGCCATTGGCTTATCACCCGAACAGGCTGAAAGTTATAATGGCCAGCAAGGTGATATGTGGGATGCCCATAAAGATATATTATTAGCGACTGTTGGGGCGATGTTTACTGGTGGATTGATGTTAATTCCAGCAAATAAAAAAGCCCACTAAAGTGAGCTTTTGAAATCGCTATGAATTAAAGACTTAGATCCCTACTTTCTTATTTTAAATTATGGAAGTGGGCAATATCGCTGCCAATCATCTTTCATTTTTTGCAATTCATTACCCATTAATATCTCACTATAATAAATAAAATAGGTGGCATCAGGATATTGAATCTTATGTCTGTACATGATTCCACGTAGAGAAACAGGCAACTCTTCTGGGAAATCATCCGCTAAATTCAGTTCTTCAAACTCATAGTTAAAATAACAATTTTGGATTGCTAAATATGCTTCAGCCACGGTCATCTTTCTGCTCTTAATGGAAATATGCTTCATTTTAGCTGATGAGCAGTAGTCATGGCTGATATTTATGAAGGTTCAATCCACTTAACCAGCTTAGATTCTGCCAAATGCGGATATTTGAACTTATCTAAATATTCAAAGCAGGCCTTTTGACCTTGAGGAATTTTCTTTAGATGCTTATCAAAAAATAGATGACGATTATATTGAGTACCATCAAAGCGGATGCTGACACGCTCAAAGTAACCACTCCGACGAGCATTGAATTGGTAAAATTGAATCACGCCACAGTCCTTCGAAGGAATAACTGGTGGAGCATCTGGCTTTAAAAATGCGTAAAGTAAAAAGATTGAAGTGCCCCGAAGAAAGCTGAGCCAAAATAAAATCTTCTTCGATTCGTCAGTGGTTAATTTCGCTTCAGAATAGAACATACATAGCATCGGAATAAAAATGATACTGAAGAAGCCGAATAGTAAAAGAAACGTGAGCATATAAATGAGAAACCACTATAAGTCAGTTATTTATAGCACAATTGTTTGATTTTAGATCACTTGGATTCTCAAATGAAGTGCAACAGAGATTAAATTATTGGAAGGAAGCAAGATGAGCTAGCATTTTGCTTCCGACCGACCAAAGTCAAAGTTGCATCATGAACTATACTCATCTTACTCAAGAA
>NZ_VPED01000035.1:0-33733 GCF_013417335.1 Acinetobacter sp. YH16031 | reverse complement strand
AAAGCACGTAGTCTTCATGGATTTCTGAGTGGAATTTACGCCTCACTATGTGCATATCAATTAACCCATCAAAATAAGCCAACAATTCAAATTAAGGAATCATCGGCTTAAGCAGGATCCGGGTTAAATAATTAACTCTTAGATATACAAAGTAGAAACTTTTATATTATTTCTAAAATGTAAGTACTATTTGTAGTGACCTTAAATTTCACATCCAAATCCGCAAACTTCATTCCATAAACTCGGTTCTCATCATCCTGATATGCCGGCCTAGGATCGAGAGATAAGACAGCTTCAAGTTCTTCTAGCAATTGAGCAGATATTTTTCCTTTTTCTAATAATAATTTTTTTTGCTGTTCAGCGTTCTCACTCCAAATCACGGGCTTACGTGATGGTTCATCCTGTGCATAGCCACTTTGTGCATCAATCACTGCATCCGAATATTGAATATAAGGTTTAATGTCTATAATCGGCGTTCCATCTAACAGGTCGCTTCCTGCGACATAAACCCGGACATTTTTACCGACTTTTTCGACACGATTTAATTTCACGACTGATAAACCAATGGGTGCAGGACGGTACATACTACGCGTAGCAAATACACCTATTTTCTTGTTACCGCCTAAACGTGGTGGTCGAACCTGCGGACGAAACTGCTGGCTCTGCTGATTTTTATTGTTATGAAACTGCCAGACTAACCAGAGATGACTAAACTCTTCGATACCTTCAAATGCGAGTAAATCATTATATGGGCCAGTCATTTCAATATAGCTTTCAACCTGTACCAAATTAGGCTGACGCGGGATGCCAAACTTTTCTTTATAGGGAGAATGCATATAGCCAATAATCGGCAGAGTAAGTTCGGTCATAATCACTTTTTTTGATAAGCTCAATTAAATATATTCAGTTTATAGAGAATGAATTTAGATTAGAATAGCAACCTGTTCTAATTTGATAACTTATTGAGACCTTTAATGGCTGCTTTTAACGTCGAAAAGATTACTCACGTCCACCATTGGAATGACACTTTATTCTCTTTTAAAACGACTCGTGACACTGCATTACGTTTTAAAAACGGTCAGTTTGTGATGATCGGCCTTGAGGTCAATGGCAAGCCTTTAATGCGTGCGTATTCAATCGCAAGTGCAAACTATGAAGAAGAGCTAGAGTTTTTCTCTATTAAAGTGCCAGATGGTCCTCTTACTTCTATTCTACAAAAAGTTAAAGTTGGCGACGAAATCCTGGTTTCTAAAAAACCGACAGGTACCTTGGTTCTTGATGACTTAAACCCGGGTAAAAACTTGTACCTGCTTTCTTCGGGTACTGGTCTTGCACCTTTCCTTTCTGTAATCCGTGATCCAGAAACCTATGAACGTTTTGAAAAAATCATCGTGGTTCATGGTACACGTTTCATCTCAGAACTGGCTTATCAAGATTTGATTTTGAACGAAATTCCAAACCATGAATTCTTCGGTGAATTGGGCGCTAAAGAAAAATTAGTGTATTATCCAACTGTTACTCGTGAAGAGTTCCATACTCAAGGTCGTGTAACCACTGCGATTGAATCTGGTCAATTATTCGAGAAAATCGGACTGCCACGTTTCAACCCTGAAACTGACCGTGCAATGCTATGTGGTTCTCCTGCATTCCTGGACGATGTTGCTGCACTGCTGGACCAACACGGTCTGAAAGAATCTCCACGTATGGGCGTTCTGGGCGATTACGTGATTGAGCGTGCATTCGTTGAAAAATAATCTAAATTCCTTTGCAATCTCAAAACGCATGCTTTAAGCATGCGTTTTTTATATCCAGTAAGTCTTAATCTGAAAGAATTAACCCAAGCTATTCTTTACTTAAAATTTTTTATAATCAGGACACTTAGAAAAATATAATTGTTTAAAACAATAAAATAAATGATAAATATCAATACTCACATTATATTTTTTAGTCAAAAAATCTTCTTAAATGTTAGAATATGTAACTGTAATTGATTTCTCATGAGGATTTATCCTCGCTAAAGACTTAGTTACATAAACTCTGTAAACTTTTAATTCGATCTATTTAGATCCCATTCTCCTGTTTCACCGTTTATGCAACCAAGCCGTTTTTTATAGGCAAGGTATGAGCACTGAACAACCCTCCTCTATCGAGCGTACAGGGTCTAAAGTCTATCGCTATTTTGTAGTGATATTGACTTTACTCGTTGCGCTGTACTTGATCATTCAAGGCGCTAAATTACTCAGCCTCGGTGGTACAAGTTATTATCTCATCGCAGGGATTGCCTATGTTGCAATCGCCATTTTCTATGCGATGAAAAAAGCCCTTGGTTTCTGGCTTTCTATTATTACTTTTATTGCAACCATCTTCTGGGCGATTGCTGAAGTTCAAGGTTTGAGCTTCTGGCAATATATTCCACGTCTGGTGGTTCCAACTATTCTGTTTGTCCTCAGCATGTGGGCAAGCAAAAGCCTGCCAGCACTTGATGCTGCAAAAATCAAAGCTGCCAATCTTGTTGGCTTTGCCGGTTTCTTTGCCTGTGTCGCAGCCCTGATTGCTGCTTTCTTCCCACACGGCAAAATCCTCAATCCTGTTGATATCGTACAAGACCCTGCACTGGCTAAACCTAATGCAGAAAACCCGGATAACTGGGAATATTTCGGTCGTAATGGTAACGGTACCCGCTTTGCACCTTACACTGACATTACCCCTGAAAATGTCAAAGATCTGAAAGTGGCTTGGACTTATCACACTGGTCGTGATACCTCTGCTGGTGTCGATGAAAATACACCAATCCAGATTGGCAGTACTTTATATTCATGTACACCGACTAACATCATTTCAGCAATTGATGGTGACAGTGGTAAAGCACTTTGGAAATATGATCCACATGCAAAAACTGCAGAACATATCACTTGTCGTGGTGTCGGTTACTATGATGCAACTAAAGATAAATCTTTAACTGCAGCAGACCTACAAGCACCTAGTATTAAAGCTTGTCCACAACGTATCCTGACTTCTACTGTTGATGGCCGTTTAATTGCCTTAAATGCTAAAACTGGTGCTTTATGTCCAGAATTTGGTGTGAATGGTCAAGTCGATGTTCTGCATGACATGGGTCCTACTGAACAAAGTAAACGTTACCACCCAACTTCTACTCCACTCATTGCGGGTCATGTTGCCGTATTAGGTGGCTGGGTACGTGATATTGTGCATGGCGAACCGTCTGGTGTCGTACGTGCCTATGACGTTCGTACTGGTAAACTGGCCTGGGCTTGGGATGTGGGTAATCCTGAACTGGTTGGTGAACCTAAAGATGGCAAAGGCTTTACTTTAGAAACACCAAACATGTGGACCATCCCGACTTATGACAAAGACCTGAATCTGGTTTACTTACCTACAGGTAATGGTCCTCCTGACTACTGGGGTGGTGACCGTAACGGAGCCAAAGAAAAATTTGGTTCTGCCATTGTTGCCGTAAATGCTTTGACTGGTAAAACTGTTTGGTCTTATCAAACTGTTCACCATGATGTCTGGGATTATGACTTGCCGTCACAACCTGTACTTTATGACATGACTGATGATCATGGCAAAAAAGTTCCAGCGTTGATTCAAACTACCAAAATGGGTCAAATCTTCGTTCTTGACCGCCGTACTGGTAAACCAGTGACTAAAGTTGAAGAACGTCCAGTCGACACCAATGGTGCTGAAGGCGAAAAACTTTCTCCTACCCAACCATTCTCTGTTGGCATGCCACAAATTGGTAATGCAACATTGACTGAACAGGATATGTGGGGTATCTCAACCTTTGACCAATTAGCATGTCGTATCGACTTTAAAGACTCTGTCTATAACGGTCTCTACACTGCACCGGGCGAAAAACCATATATCGAATGGCCTAGCCTGCTTGGTGGTTTCAACTGGGGTGGTATCTCCATTGACGAATCTACGGGTATGATGTACGTCAACGATATGCGCATGCCACTGCGTATGTCATTGGTTCGTAAAGAAGATATGAGCAAATACCATATCTCAACTGACGAAGTACCAGGATTCATGGGTACAGTACGTCCACAATTGGCTGGTCCTTATGCGGGTGTGAAAATTGACATCATGCAGTCTAAACTGGGTGTTCCTTGTAACAAACCACCGTTTGGTACCATGACAGCCATCGACTTGAAATCTAAAAAAGTCGTTTGGGAAGTGCCTATGGGTACAGCGAAAGAATTGGGTCCATTAGGTGTTAAAACCCATATGCCAATTCCTTTAGGTATGCCTACACTGGGTGGTCCTACTTCAACCGCTTCTGGTCTGGTGTTCTTCGCAGGTACTCAGGATTATTACCTACGTGCGTTGGATTCAAAAACTGGTAAAGAAGTGTGGAAAGCTGAGCTTCCTGTGGCTGCTGTTGCTGCACCGCTGATTTATAAATCTCCAAAAACTGGCAAACAATATGTTGTGATTTCTGCAGGTGGTGCAAGCCATTCTAAAGATGTTGGTGACTATATCATTGCCTTTGCTTTACCTGATCAAAAATAATTTTTTGATGGATAAAGAAAAAACCGAAGCTTAGGCTTCGGTTTTTTATATGCAGCATATTGAAAATAAATTAACGATTTACGCCTTCCTGATTTGCAGAACCAGAACAGCCTGCGCCACCACCGATAATAAAACCGCTTTCTGCTTTACATGAACCAATCATACGGCCATGTGAGTCAAATGTAGTCACTGTTGATGCACAACCAGTTAGTACAATAGTCGCTGCTAATGCAATAAGTGCTGATAATTTCATGATATTCCCCTCTATGATTTATGGTGCTAAATGAATCTGATTTTGACTTGGTGGTACTGGCAATAAACCTGTCTTGGCATCCACCGTATTGTAGTTCACGCCAATTGCATTGCCTGATCCATTACAATGAGCACTAGCACCTGAAAGCAGACCACGCGTAGCTTTACATGATCCAATCACCTGACCCGATGCATCATAAGTGACGACCATAGAACTACAGCCAGTCATCAGTACAATAGTTGAAAGTGAAAATAGTTTTATGAAGCTCATTGCTCCCCCTCAAAAACACTAAAAAATTTAAATTGTTTAGTTATATGAATCTTTTCTAAATTTCGCGCATGATTCTTCCTAAATTTAATACATTTGTAAAGCTTTATTTTTCATCTATTTTTTAGACTTATGGCTAATAAAAAAGCTGCCTGATCAGCAGCTTTTTCATAATTAAATTTAATATTAAGGATCAGACTGACTCATGCTTCAATACTCGTTCAGCTAGAGCCTGTTTCACCACATGATATCCAGCACTTAAGCCAAGACTCGCCATAATGATTGCAACAATAATATCTGGCCATAGACTGCCAGTGCCAAAGACTCCCACTGCTGCAAAAATGACGGCCACATTGCCGATCGCATCATTACGGCTGCACAACCAGACTGATTTCATATTGGCATCGCCATCCCGGAAAGCATATAAAATTATGGCTGTGACAACGTTTGCGATTAAGGCCAATACCCCGATGATCCCCATCGTAATGGCTTCAGGTGGAATACCTTGCATAAAGGCATAAATCACTTTGCCAATGACGACCAGACCAAATACTGCCATGGTCAATCCTTTAATCAGAGCAACTGTTGCACGCCAATACAGACTTGCGCCAATCACCGCCAGAGAAATACCATAATTCACAGCATCGCCAAAGAAATCTAGCGCATCTGCCCATAAGGCCGATGAATGTGCATAAGCACCGCCGATCAGCTCCACACCAAATAAGGTCAGGTTAATCAATAATGCAATCCATAAAGCTGTTCTAAATTTGCTATTAGGTTTGGGCGGCGCGGGTTCATGACTACAACTACAGGCCATATTATTCTCCGATGATTTTTTATCCTGAATGCGATAAAGTCATTAGAAACTATGGAGTCACTCCAAGGTCAAGCCCGAGGTATTTATGTCACATTATTTGATTTCTGATATAGCCAAGAAAACTGATTTAAGCACTGATACTATTCGATTTTATGAGAAAAGAGGTTTGATTCAGCCGAATTTTCGAGCAAGTAACCAGTATCGCTATTATGGTGAAGGAGCCTTAAAACGCTTGATTTTTATCAAACGCTGTCGTGCTTTAGGCATGTCTTTAAAAGAAATCGAATACCTGATTCAGCTGGAACAGAATCCTGAACAGGATTGCTGTGAAGTTAACCAGATGATTGATCAGCACCTTATAGATATTTCAAATAAAATTAAAGAATTACAATTATTTAAACAGCAGTTAATGGCGCTTCGCGAAAGCTGTAATACCCCAACCACGATTAATCATTGCCAGATTTTGAAAACACTGGAATCTATTGAAAATAGCTGAAATATTTATGGATATTTTAAATCGTTTACTGTTTATCTTTTAACTTGAAATTGAGTTAAATTATGCCAATTCCGAGTTATTTACTAGGTTGAATCCTGATTTTAGATGACTAGAATAAAGACGTACTTTTTATATGTCTTTCGATTTTATCATGAGCATTTCTCACGTTACTGAACTTCTCTCACCTGCTGGCTCCCTAAAAAACATGCGTTATGCCTTTGCTTATGGTGCAGATGCAGTCTATGCTGGCCAGCCACGTTATAGCTTGCGTGTTCGTAATAATGAATTTGACCATGACAATCTGGCGATTGGCATCAAAGAAGCGCATAAGCTTGGCAAAAAGTTCTATGTCGTGGTGAATATTCAACCACATAACTCCAAACTGAAAAATTTTATTCGTGACCTTGAGCCAGTCGTGGCGATGCAGCCAGATGCACTGATCATGTCCGATCCTGGTCTGATCATGCTGGTACGTGAGCATTTCCCGCACATGGACATTCACCTGTCTGTACAGGCCAATGCCGTGAACTGGGCGACCGTGAAATTCTGGAAGAATATGGGACTTACTCGTGTGATTTTGTCACGTGA
The DNA here is from genome assembly GCF_013417335.1 of Acinetobacter sp. YH16031. Lineage (NCBI taxonomy): Bacteria > Pseudomonadati > Pseudomonadota > Gammaproteobacteria > Moraxellales > Moraxellaceae > Acinetobacter > Acinetobacter sp. YH16031. The sequence goes on along the minus strand of NZ_VPED01000035.1, from coordinate 26,776 downwards.
ACTGTCCATTGAAGAAATTGAAGAAATCAAACAGCAAGTCCCAGATATGGAGATTGAAGTCTTCGTTCATGGCGCACTGTGCATGGCCTATTCTGGCCGTTGCATGCTGTCTGGTTATATGAATAAGCGCGATGCTAATCAGGGTGCCTGTACCAATGCCTGTCGCTGGGAATACAAGGTATTGAATGCCAAAGAAGATGAAACGGGCGATGTGATCCCGGTTAAAAATATTGATTCTGGCTGTTGTTCAAAAGATATGGATGAAAGCCATAAAATCGCTCAACACCAGTTTGATAAACCCGTGTTATTGCAACGTAATGACGAAGATATGTTTGCTGCCGAAGAAGATGAACATGGCACCTATTTCATGAATTCCAAAGACCTGCGTGCTGTACAGCATGTGGAACGCCTGACCAAGATTGGCGTGCATTCACTGAAAATTGAAGGCCGTACCAAATCTTATTTTTATTGTGCGCGTACTGCCCAGATTTACCGTAAAGCCATTGATGATGCACTAGCAGGGAAACCTTTTGATCCCTCACTCATGACCCAACTAGAAGGTCTGGCAAACCGTGGCTATACCGAAGGTTTCCTACGCCGCCACGTACATAGTGAATATCAAAACTATGAAAATGGTTCATCGAGTTTCGATCATCAGCAGTTCTGCGGGGAAGTGTTAGAGCGTAATGGCGACTATATCAAGATTGATGTGAAAAACCGTTTTGTCGTTGGTGATTCACTAGAGTTGATGACCACTAAAGGCAACATCACTTTTACCTTGACGGAGATCAAAGACCGTAAAGGTAATCTGATTGAAGATGCTAAAGGTTCAGGTCATATCGTTGAAATTCCAGTTCCAGCAGATGTCGATATGCAGTATGCCTTGCTGATCCGTAATCTGCCATCATCATCTGTAGACATTTCAGCCTCTTCATTGGCTTATCAGGCGAGTTAAAAAATGGCGCTCTTGATTACCGATAAATGTATCAACTGTGATATGTGCTTACCGGAATGCCCAAATGAAGCAATTTATGAGGGCGAGAAGTTTTATGAAATTGATGTCAATCGTTGTACCGAGTGTGTGGGTTTCTATGATCATCAAACCTGTATTGCCGTCTGTCCGATTGAATGCATTGTGCCGCATCCCGAGCATCGGGAAACGCAAGAACAATTAATGGAGAAATTTAAAGGTTTGAATCTGTTCAAAGCTTGAATGATGCATGAAGTCTTATGACTTCATCTAAGAACAACCTTGGAGAAAGATAAAAATAAGGGTTGAAAACAAAAACTGTCCAGAGGAAAGGAACAGCTAAAAGCGATTGGGGACGCTTTTGGCTGATCTAACAATAACTAAAAAAAGGAACCCGGGTGTTAGCGTCCTGAGTTCCTATAAAGCGAAAATAATAATAGGCGTTTGAAATAAGCACCTGGAATGTGGGGATTCCAGGTGCTCTTTTTTTTACTGACCAGAACGGATGATGTAATCAAAGGCAGATAATGATGCTTTGGCACCTTCACCAGTCGCGATGATGATCTGTTTGTAAGGAACAGTGGTACAGTCACCTGCAGCAAACACACCTTTGACATTGGTTTCATTGCGCTCGTTAATCACAATCTCACCACGGTTAGTTAGCTCAACATCGGTTCCTTTCAGGAAGTCAGTGTTTGGCAACAAACCGATCTGAACGAAGATCCCTGCAAGTTCTACTGTGTGCTCTTCATCAGTTGCACGGTCTTTGTATTTCAACGCTGTGACTTGTGAACCATCACCGATCACTTCGGTAGAAAGCGCATTTTTGATTACGGTGGTGTTTGGCAAGCTGTGCAATTTGTCTTGAAGCACTTGGTCAGCACGTAGTTTGGTATCAAACTCAACCAGCGTTACATGCTCAACGATACCCGCAAGGTCAATCGCAGCTTCTACACCGGAGTTACCACCACCGATGACCGCAACACGTTTACCTTTGAACAATGGACCATCACAGTGTGGGCAGTATGCAACGCCACGGGTTTTGTATTCTGCTTCACCTGGAACATTCATTTCTCTCCAGCGTGCACCGGTAGACAGAATGACTGTTTTAGATTCAAGTTTGGCACCATTTTCTAAAGTCACTTCTACCAGACCATTGGCTGTGCTATCTGCACCTTTGATGTCAGAAACACGTTGCAGGTTCATGATGTCAACACCGTATTCACGAACGTGTGCTTCCATTTCAGCGGCAAATTTCGGACCTTGGGTTTTTTGCACTGAGGTATAGTTTTCGATGTCCATGGTATCCATCACCTGACCGCCCATGCGTTCAGCCACGATGCCAGTTTTGATGCCTTTACGTGCTGCATAGATCGCTGCAGTATTCCCTGCAGGTCCGCCACCAATCACCAATACATCAAATGCATCTTTGGCATTCAGTTTTTCCGCATCTTTGGCTGCAGCATTGGTATCCAGTTTGGCAATGATTTCTTCCAGCGTCATACGACCCTGACCGATATGTTCATTGTCTTGGAAGACCATCGGTACGGCCATGATTTTGCGTTCTTCCACTTCGTCCTGAAAGAAAGCACCATCGATCATGGTTGCTGTTGTACCCGGGTTATAGATGGCAATCAGGTTCAATGCCTGAACGACATCCGGACAGTTATGACAGCTGAGTGATACGAATACATCAAAGTCAGATTTGATCCCCAAACCTTTAATTGATTCCAGAACTTCGGCAGAGACTTTTGGTGCATAGCCTGAAGTTTGCAGCAATGCCAGAATCAGGGAAGTAAACTCATGGCCCATCGGCAAGCCTGCAAAGAACACACGAGGCTGTTCACCGGCTTTTGCCACACCAAAGCTTGGTGCACGTTTGTTGGTACCGTCAAAACGGGCAGTCACTAAATCAGAAAGTTGCGCGATTTCCTCAACCAGTTCTTTGATTTTGGCTGATTTGTCAGAGCCATCCAGAGTCGCCACTAATTCAATCGGGCCTTCCAAACGTTCAAGTAGTGTTTTTAATTGAGCTGAAGTATTTTGATCTAACATTGCTAACGTCTCCAAAGGAGTAAGAATTCATTCGATAAGTAGATACTAAGCTAAATCGATAAATAGATAAAATAGTTTGTTTTTATAAATTTGATCGTTTTTATAGATTGTAATTTCTAATTTAATTTTATTTTTTATTATCCCCTAAGCTTCTTGCGCTGGCTCAAAGAAACCGAATATAGATTGGAAAATAAAAATGCTCCTTTTATAGGAGCATTTTTAAGTCTAGAAGATTCGCTGTTCAATACGTAGCGAACGCCCCTTAATTAAATTGGCCAGTGCAAATATGATTAAGCTAAGCAAGGCAAATAAGATGGCAATGCCAATAATGATGACATTGGTAATCTTGCTGACTTGTTCGGCTTGCTGAGCTTGACGATCTACACTTTGTGCCACAGGCGTTAGGCTTTTACCATAGACTTGTTGCTGCATGGTCCAGATCTGTTCCGGTTTAAATCCGTATTGTTCAAACTTATTATCCTGCCGCTCTGCCTCAACTACTTGTGCGACATAAGGTCGAGCTGCAGATAGATCGACAGGCTTATGCAAGAGTGCTGTTTGGGCGAGTAAATAAGATTTCACCGGTGAAGCAATATCGGAATCAACCAGATAACGAGCCACTTCACTATCATTGATATTACTATCGTAATAGACCACTTGCTGATAAGCGTCTTCACGGTCATTTCTCAGGTCATATTGCCAATAAGTCAGTCCTGACCAGATCACGATAAAGGAAATCAGCCAGCCTACAAACTTCAATATGAAAGACTGAAAGCGCACATAGAAGAAGCGAAACTTCTTCAGCAATCCAACCAGAAAAAATGCACCAATAAAAGAGGCAAAGATTTTCAGAATCAGCCAGCCAAACCAGCTTAATAGAGCAAAGAAATAATCCGGACTATCCCCAATACTGGCCAGATTAGCATCGACACTGACTGGTAAATGCAGCTGTTGAAGCTGAGTACTCAGGCCAAAAAAGCCATAAACCATTTCCTGCTGAAAGAATAGACCTATCACGGATGCAATACAGACCGTAGAGGTGGTCAGTCCCAAAAGCATCAAATTACGTTGACGCTTTTTGAGTGCGACGACCCCTTGCTTGATTTCCTGAGGATTTACAGCATATTCATCTAAGGGCGGCAATCTCTACTCCTTTTTTTAGATCTTGGCCCTACTGCATTTAGTTGGGTTTAGATCCACTGGTACTTGATTCAATCACCAAATGATTCAGATTATCTTGTAAGGCTCTTAAACGTACCGTTGCTTCAGTACGTTTCTGTACACCTTCTTTCTGGATCTGAATCACATCATTAACAGTTTTAATGAGGGTATTTTGCACATGTTCAAGCGTTTCAATATCAATAACAGAACGCTGGTTGGCTTTTGCCGTATCGACCGAGTTTTGATGCAATAAATCTGCATTACGGCGTAAAAGCTCATTGGTCGCATCATCAATGGTATTGGCCAGCTGTACGCTGTTCTTCTGTTCATTCAGTGAAATGGCCAGACTGATCTGGTTTTTCCATGCTGGCAATGTGATATTTTTAATGGCATAGAATTTATCCACCAGCATCAGGTTATTGGACTGAATAATCCGGATCATTGGCAAAGTCTGCATCGCAGATTGCTGCAATACCTGTAAATCACTGATGCGTTTTTCAAGATTATTGGCCAGATGATTTAGGTCATAGATTTTTTGCGTGGTGCTCTGATCTTGTGGCAAAGCTGTGAGCGCAGCAATTTCCTGCTGCAATTCCTGTTCACGTAATCGTCCAGCTGCAATATGGATACCCAGCTGCTTGTATTCTTCCTGCACCCCATCGAACATTTTATCTAACGTATCAACGCGTGCTTTTAATCCAGATTGTGAAGTTTCAATTTCCTTGACCAGTACATCAATCTGTTCTTTGGTGGTATTGAAATGCGAGTCAAAGTTATCTTTAACCCCTTTAAACTTGCTGATGATATTGCCCAGAAATCCTGAACTTTTTTTCTTGTTCAAAATACTGCTGGTATTCAGTTGCTGTGCCACTTGCACCACCTGATTCAGCTTTTGACCGGTTGCATCCAGATCTTTGTTCTGTACCAGATTCAGCAATTCATCGGTATAGCTTGAAGTTTTGGTGGCTATATTTTTGCCATATTCGGCCACGCTATTATGACTCATATTCTGCAGTTCTTTACGTGCTGCCAAGACCCCCTGAAAATCGGCAGGCTGCAAGCCCAGCTCTTTGAGATCCATTTGCTGGAACTTCTGTTCAGTCAGTTCAGTTGAGCTTTCGACAGGTAAATTTACTACATCAGATTTGGTCATGTTTCACCTTATATTGTTATGTATTCGAGGGTTTCTCGAGTGACTTTTTTAACGTTTTAATCAAATTGTCCCGGCTATTATCAAGTTTTTCCAGATCACTTGTCGAGTGTTTCGTCTGGCTTTGTTTAACATGATATTGCCAGGCCGGAATCAGCACCTGTTGCGCTTCTTTAAACCGATCCAGTAGGCTATAAGACAATTGCTGGGACAATTGCATCTGGGTAATGGCAATGTCATTACTGCTTTGCAAGGTTCTTAAGGTATGCACCTTTTTTGACAGCCGCTCAGAAAAATTATCCAGTGGATGCTGATTCCTTACAAACTGCGGATATTCAGATAAAAATTCTTCTGCTGCCACAATATGCTTGGCCATTTGCTCACGTAAACCGATCAGCTGCTGGAATCGCGATTGGGATTTCTGGATTTCAATTTGCAACTTGCGGCTAAGGTGATCTGCCTGATCCAGTAGACAGTCCAGTTTTTTATAGTATTCAACCTGACTTGAGCCATAGTCCAGATCAATACCCAGCCATTTCTGCAAGGCATTAAATTTACGTTTTTTCAGATATTTTTTTGATTGAGCCAGCATCTGAATCAGCTGTTCAATCGTCTGGCTCAGTTGTTGGGTCAGATGCGGATCTACCCCATTTAATAGTACTGCCTGCGCCTGAATAAGTGGGTCAGCATAATGATTCAGCTTGTATTGATCGTGGAGTAAAGGCACAAGTTCGTTGCGCTTGATACTTAGAATCTCGCTCTGCTCTACTGCAATGTCTTGGATTGGAATCAAAACATCTATCTGTGACATGGCCCTTTAAACTCAGTGAATTCGATTTTTATAGTAAGTCTTTTCATTCAACATAACATGTAGCATTTTGCAAAGGAATGCTTCAAGCCATAGAATTTTCTTTATATAAGTTGAAGATATTGTTGGAATTAGGTTTGGCCTACAGTCATTTCTTGTATGAATCATTTTGCTTCTAGCCTGCTGTTGCTCTCTATAACCTTTCCCATCAGCCTCAAATAGGCTAATAACCAACTAAATAAGGATAAGCACAATAAATGCCAAGTTAATTTATGGTCTTAATTAAGCTTTTTTAAACTTTAGAATACTCATAAGACATTATAAAACATAAATAATTCTCGAATTTTAAGCATGGATTATTTATGATCAAGATCAACAATAAAGTAGGTAACCTGAGAATAAAATGGAACGTTTTTTTCATAATACGATGTATGCCGCACGCTGGATCTTAGCACCTGTCTATTTTGGTTTATCATTCGCTTTATTATTACTGGCCTTAAAATTCTTTCAAGAAGTCATTCATGTCCTGCCGCATATCTTTGAATATACTGAAGCTGACCTGATCTTGGTAATTCTCTCCCTGGTTGATATGACCATGGTTGGTGGACTTATTGTGATGGTGATGTTTTCAGGTTATGAAAATTTTGTTTCACAACTCAAAATCGATGAAAATAAAACCCGCCTGAACTGGCTCGGCACTATGGATGCCAATTCGCTTAAACTAAAAGTTGCGGCTTCTATCGTAGCTATTTCTTCGATTCATTTACTACGTATTTTTATGGATGCTCGTAACGTCGAGAATGACAAAATCATGTGGTACATCATCATGCATCTGACTTTTGTGATTTCTGCATTTATTATGGGTTATCTGGATAAACTCACAAAGCATTAAAACATGGATATTAAAAAGCCCCGATTATAGGGGCCTTTTTATATTGGCGAATTAACTAAAAAATTATAGATAGTCACCTTCTCGTTCCGGCTGATACAGCACTTTTTCAATCGTGACTTTCATCAACTGACCATCAGGTTGTGGCCATTCAATGGTCTGTCCTTCTGCCAAGCCCAAGATTGCAGTTCCAATCGGTGCTACGACATTCACTTGCCCTTTTTCACCTTTAAACTCATGCGGGTAGACTAAGGTGATTTCTACAGGCTCCGTTGATGGTGCAATCGTCAGCAATGCACGCGCATGCATGGTCACCACATTGCTTGGCATGTCCTCTGGCTTGACCACTTCAGCACGAGCCAGTTCATCTTCCAGTTGAAGCATGGTCTCACTGAGCTTGTCTTGATTTTCAAGCATGGTTTCGAGACGCTCCACATCCTGTTCAGATAAAATAATTTTTGGTTTAGCCATTCTTACTACCTTGTTTAATGAATGATTGAATAGTCTTTAAAAAGCGAATGAATCTAGGTTCTAAGTGGTTAATCAGATTAAATTAAGTTCAAATATAAAAAATCTATTTTTAGCTGCTAAAAAAATTGTGTCTTAACTCAACTTATAAAGCTGTTTTTCAAAGAATGTAACCAGTTTTAGAAAAACTCAATACTCTTTTCGAAATCAGATTTATAGGATCTGTATTTCTCAACTTTGTTTTATAAAAGGATAAGTATTTTCTATATAGGATTGATTAAGCTTTGATCTTATCTTCCCTTTTAACTCATCGTAAAAGCTAGCAGCAGAAGATGAGTCAGAAAAAATATCACCCAATAAAAAAGCCCCCTTGAGGGGGCTTTTCTCAAGTTAGGCTTATTTTGCGTAAACAGGGAATTTAGCACAAACAGCAGCAACTTTTTCTTTAACAGCAGCGATCACAGCTTCATCGCCTTTAGCATCAAGGATATCAGCGATCCAACCAGCAAGTTCACGAACTTCTGATTCACCGAAACCACGAGTCGTTACAGCAGGTGTACCGATACGGATACCTGAAGTCACGAATGGAGAACGTGGATCATTTGGTACAGAGTTTTTGTTCACAGTGATGTGTGCAGCACCCAACCAAGCGTCAGCATCTTTACCAGTGATGTCTTGTTTGATCAGAGACAACAAGAACAGGTGGTTTTTAGTGCCGCCAGATACAACATCGTAACCGCGTTCGATTAGAACTTCAGCCATTGCTTGAGCATTCTTAACCACTTGTTGTTGGTATGCTTTGTATTCAGGTGCCATTGCTTCTTTGAAGCAGATTGCTTTAGCAGCAACCGCGTGAACCAGAGGACCACCTTGGTTACCTGGGAATACAGCTGATTGAAGTTTTTTCTCGATTTCTTCGTTCGCTTTTGCAAGGATCAGGCCTGAACGTGGACCACGAAGAGTTTTGTGAGTAGTCGTTGTTGTTACGTCAGCAATTTGAACTGGGCTTGGGTAAACGCCAGCAGCAACCAAACCAGCAACGTGAGCCATATCTACAAACAGGTAAGCGCCAACTTTATCCGCGATGTCACGGAAACGTTGCCAATCTACGATTTGGCTGTATGCAGAGAAACCAGCTACGATCATACGTGGTTTGTGTTCTACAGCTAGACGTTCAACTTCTTCATAATCGATCTCACCAGTTTCTGGATTCAGACCGTATTGAATTGCATTATAAGTTTTACCTGAGAAGCTTACTTTCGCACCGTGAGTCAAGTGACCACCGTGAGCCAGACTCATACCCAATACTGTATCACCAGGGTTAAGCAGCGCTAGGTAAACTGCAGAGTTTGCTTGAGAACCAGCATGTGGCTGAACGTTAGCATAATCAGCACCAAATAATTCTTTAGCACGGTCAATTGCCAATTGTTCAATGACATCTACATATTCACAACCGCCATAGTAGCGTTTGCCTGGGTAGCCTTCTGCATATTTGTTAGTGAGTTTTGATCCTTGAGCTTCCATTACTGCTGGTGAGCAATAGTTTTCAGAAGCGATCAACTCGATGTGCGCTTCTTGGCGAGCATCTTCGTTAGAGATTGCTTGAGCGATTTCTGGATCAAATTCAGCAATAGAGATATTGGCAAACATTAGCGAGGTCCTATTAAATTAGGGCTTTTAAGCCGTGCTAAGATTGGCGCGTATTGTAACATGAACTTTGCCAATTTCGACCATGAACTTTATTCAGTTTGCAATAAAAATAGCTCATGCTTAAAAAACATGAGCTATAGAGATAAAAATAAGTTATTGAATTGGCATTAGAGATTTTACATCCGAAATAATATTAGCAATATTCAGTGCATAGACGCTACCATGATCCCATGAACCGTCCGTAATATAGCGTACCGAGGTTTGTTTCTGATTCGCCAAGCTAACCAAAACATCTGTTGCAGCCTTTGGAACAGTAGGATCCGCCTCTCCCTGATAAATAATCACAGGTGTAGACACTTTAACCTGTAAAGGCTGAGAGTCTTTATCCAGGAAATTCTTCACGACTGGAATAGTCATGAAATTAGCTTGAGTACGCGGATATTCTTCCAGATTCCCATTGGTTTGGGCATAAGCTCCCATTGCCGTACCGAATTTGTTGCCTAATACATCATAACAATCTGTTTCGGCATTCTTGGCAATCTCGTCTGTTGGTGTTTTAAAGACCTGAATATATTGCAGATTTGGATTTGGATTACGCAATCCCGCGACAATCAGCGCGGTAAAAGTATCTAAAGAGGCTAGAGTTTGAATCTTTTTATTCAGATCTGGTTCTTGTCCAGCTTGAGCCTCACCACCTGCCAAAATCAGACTGAAATTAGAAGCAGGTGCTAAAGCTACCGTACCTTTATAAGTCATTTGAGAAGCACGTGCTGCATATTGGGCAGCGCCTAAAGCCGCTTGACCACCTTGAGAATGACCTACAGCCATCCATTGATTAGAGGCATCCGAACCTAAATAGTCTTTTGCTGCGACTACAGCATCGGTAATCGAATAAGCTTCACTCTTAAGATTAAGGAAAGGATGAAGTTCTTTTCCACCCGGCTCTCCTAAACCTTCATAATCAGGTGCAACGACCACATATCCCGCTTGAAGGAATCCGGCAATCATATTTTTGATATAAGAATTTATTTCATTGCGACTTGGTGCACACTGATCGGCCACACCCGTCGTACCATGTGCCCATGCCACTATCGGCCAACCTTTTGCAGGAGGCGTTCCTTTTGGAGTGAAAAGCAGTGCCGTCGCTTGGGTTTCCTTATTATTAATACCTAACATCTTATAGGTCATGACCACGCTCTCATCGGCAACAGCAGTCAGATCTGTTTTGGTATAGGCTACAGGTGTGGTTACGACTGGATTGTCAATATTATTTACGGGAATAGCGGGTTTAGATTCATAATAACGATCATCATCGCTATCATTACAGGCAGTTAAAGCTACGCTTAGCGCGAGTAGAGAACCAGTCAATACATGACGTTTCATCGATCTTATCCTTGTCTTAATTATTATCTCTCATAATTTTTATAGTTTTATCTTTATCCGTTGATAAAACTAGACCATAATTTCCCAAGTTATTTCATTAAATACAAGAGATTATTTTGTTATTTTTCTAATAAATAGCGATTTAATTTATGACCATTCCAACACGATAAATTTAAGTTTTGGAAATATTTACAGAAACTTTGAAAACTTTTATTTATAAGTGTAGATTACAAATATTCTATATCAGTCAAAAAGTCTGCAATTAAAGTTGAAATCCGGCATTTCAATTGTCAGGATCGAAACAATAATGTTAGATTTTGATATCCACTTTTTTTCAGGCATATTCTCGTCATGCAGGCTATCATTCTCGATACTGAAACCCATACCTTGAATGGTCAACCCATTGAAATTGCCTATGCGCCTGTAGAGATCATAGACCATAAAATCAGTCTGGATAAAAGTCGCTTGTTTGATCAGCTTTATTCATGCGACGAACCGATTTCCTTTGCCGCAATGGCCGTACATCATATTCTGCAGTCCGATTTGGAAGGACAACCGCATTACAGCAGCTTTGAACTCCCGCAAGAAACCACTTATATCATTGGCCATAATATTGATTATGATATTCGTGCCTTAGAAAAATGTGGCGTCGATTCATCGAATATTAAAGCAATTTGTACCCTTGCCCTCGCCCGCCGTGTTTGGCCAGAGGCTGAAGCACATAATATCTCTGCATTAATCTATATGATTACCAAAGGCAGCGAGCGCGCCCGAGAAATGATCCGTAAAGCCCATCGCGCCGATATGGATATCATTTTGACAGCAAATATCCTGATGCATATTGTGCATCACCTGAAAATCAGCAGTATTGAAGAACTCTATGAAGCATCTGAAGATGCGCGTATTCCACGTACCATCAATTTCGGTAAGCACCGTGGTACTGCGATTGCCGAACTTCCTGCTGACTATGTTCAGTGGCTCCTTCGTCAGGAGGACTTAGATCCTTATCTACGCAAAGCATTGGAAAATACCGCGATCCTTACGCTGTAAATTAAATTTTTTCGTCCCTCTCTAAATATTGAGAGGGATTTTTAACTAATAATATTTTTTTATTCAGCAAGTGAAATAAAGTATTTTATAGATGACTATCTTAGTCTTTAAAGCTCTTAACTAATCGATATTCAGAATAAAAACAGATACAAATCAATATTAATTTATTGATTTTTAATAATTTAATATTTAATCACTTCTTGCATCTAGCTGTTCTTATACTTTAGCGTGATAGAACACCCCCTCTAAACAGGTGCATATAGGAAATAATATAAATTAATCCTCTTTCTTCCCATGCAATATTATCTCGAATTCGATGCCTTTGATAATCCCATGCAGCTCAGTAAAGTGGGCAATTGGGTAATCACTTTTTTGAGTCCAGCTGAAGAATTGGACACTATACAACTTGCGATTACTTATGTACTGCCCCGCCAGATCAGTGACGCATTACAGCCACGACGGGTATTAATTCAAAAGAGTTCAATCGAACATCATTGGCTAATTCAAACAATTGAATGTTTTGACAGCGCGACCAATCAGGAAGTACATATTAGGCCTGCAGATGAACTCGGACAGCAAACACTTCATCAGATTCTGGACGAGTTTGACCGTTATGATGTAAATGTCACATTAAAAGTTTTCTGAAATAATGCTTTTCTCAGAGCGTATTTTTGAAGAAGTTCATTTAGATCATCTATGTAGATAGCTTGATGCTATATAACATAAAAAATTAAGAAACTGAGAAATGATAGGAATTTATCCAATCTCTTTGAATTAAATTTATCAGTTTTTATTCTGCATCAAACTATTTATAAAGAAGCTGAACTAAGATATCAAAATCAAGCTCATCATTGGATGAGCTATATCTTTTTTTAAGGGTCGCAAAGCAGCATAATGAATCCCGGATCCTTATTTAGGTTCTAAAACACGATAGATACAGTCGGTCTGCTCACTGGCAAATAACAGTTCAATCGTTGGCCGGATAATTTCATCATCCACGACAATATATTCGACTTGCTGTTCCAAACGCTGGGACGGATCACTATGCTGAGCGCCAGCACGTAGTAATGCTTTTACATTCAGAATTTTGCCATACTGGTTTTTGACTTGCACTTCAATTAAATCTTTTGTCATCGTCATACCTCCCTTTATTGGCATTATTAAATTTGCTTGTCTGAATTCTTATAACATAGTTATTTGAAAGGCTTTCAAACGAATATGTAAGATTTTTTAGCGAGCACCTTTTATTGACTATATATTGTCGCTAATGAAGAATGTGCCATACAAATAAAAGAGTCAAAATTATTAATAACTCACGCTGAAAATTTTGCATTAAAAAGCCCGCATCGCTGCGGGCTCTGTGTTGGATGGCTAGTGCTAGATTTATTGCCTGAACCTAAGTTCGAGCTCAACTAACTGTCATTGATCCGTCCAACTTATTGGTAGCGTCGTTTCGTTTTATGACCTACCATGAGTTCAATATAGCAGGATTTTTTTTACCTACAATACGCTTTTACACTTCTAAAAGAAGACTTATACAATATTTAAATTGTGCTTTTTCAAAAGCAGATTAAAATATTTTGGCTGGCCCAATAGAGCACTACAAACAATTCTATTCTTTTCTATCTCTACATCCTATCTATTTAAATTTCAATAAAAAATATTCTTTATTTATGTGAAAAATGAATAATTTCATCTAAATACAATTTCAAGTCTTAAGTAAAAGAGTTCGCTATTAAGGCGATTGATTAGCCACTAAAAGTAATAGCGGAAACCAAATTGATAAGTAACTCCATTTAAGTCCAGATCATCACTCTTACCAGAGACACATGCGCCATTCATACAAATCTTGGCGTCACGGTTAAACATCCATTGATAACCAAAAGATCCAAATAAATCTGCTTCAGGAGCAACTTTATAACCGACTTCCAATGCAACGGGAATTGTAAAATAATCCAATTCAAGATCGATTCGACCAAGATCTGCATCCGTTTCACTTTCATCTACCCAGCTCATTCCCAAGCCTATAGAAACTGCTGAATAAAGCTGATCATTTTCCAGAAATTTATTTTTTATCCCCACTGCAACTTGATTGTAATCAATATCTGAACTTTGAAATTTATATTCGGCCCATAAGCTGGCCGTTGGATGGGATTGATATTCACCATTAATAAACAGCCCATCGAATGATTCGGTACCCAAAAAACTGTCCGACCCTATTTTTGAACCGGCATAGCCAAAAGCCAAAGAGTACTGACTTATTAGGTTTTCTTGAGCATGATAAGGTGTAGTTGTAATTACTGCTTTATCTATTGGAACAGGATTACCATATTGAATAGCTAATGGTGTATTCGCTCCAGCAACTGAAGAAGCCCCAATCATTACCCCAATGAATAATAATTTTTTCATATCTATATCTCATTTTTATTGTGAACATAAGATACTAATTTTTTGATAGAAAAACTACTCAGCACATCTATTTATAGGAACAACAATTTATGAGATTAAACAAACTATAAATACAACAATGTAATTTACCTACTTTTATAGAATAAGAGGTCCAAGAGCATCTTCTACAGACATTATTACTTATATTTCCAAGAGGTAATTCCCGATGGCTAAACCAAATGAAGAACTGAATGAAGAGTTTCCAGAAGAAGAATTAGATCCGCAAGAGAAACAGGATCGAGAGATTCAACGTGGTCAATTAGGCGTGGATCAAGACCCTCAGGTGAAAAGAGATCAAATACGTCAAAAACATCAGGATGAAGAGGAAGAGAATCCATAATTTATTTTATAAATCTCGAATTGTTTTTTTAGTCTAATGAGGTAAGTGAACTAATAAAATAATGGTGCGGCCAGCGGGACTCGAACCCACGCCACAGGCTTCGGAGACCTGTACTCTATCCAGTTGAGCTATGGCCGCAGCTTTTTGGAATGCGCACATCATAACAAAAAAAAGCATAAGGTAAAGCAACTATCTATAACTTCGTTATTTTTATGCCTATCCTTTATACAGTGTGCCAAAACAGCAACAGAGAATTCCATGTGAATGACTTGGTTTATTTTGCAAGATCACTCACAATATCTCAACTTTTCACCATTTGAGATCTCTATGACTGATGCGCTGACATTAAGGGATTTGTCGAAGACCTATCGAAATGGTTTTCAGGCACTTAAAGGAATCAACTTAACTGTACCTGAAGGTGAATTCTATGCCCTGTTAGGACCTAATGGCGCGGGCAAGTCCACTACTATTGGTATTATCAGTTCATTAACAAGAAAAACCTCTGGAACCGTTGAGATTTTTGGTCACAATCTGGATACCCACCCTTCTGAAGCCAAACAATGTTTAGGCGTGGTACCCCAAGAATTTAACTTCGCCCAGTTTGAAAAAACCTTTGATATTCTGGTCACTCAAGCCGGTTATTACGGTATTCCTAAAAAAATTGCCCAGGCGCGTGCTGA
This sequence comes from Acinetobacter sp. YH16031, assembly GCF_013417335.1. Taxonomy (NCBI): domain Bacteria; kingdom Pseudomonadati; phylum Pseudomonadota; class Gammaproteobacteria; order Moraxellales; family Moraxellaceae; genus Acinetobacter; species Acinetobacter sp. YH16031. Next base: position 11,724 of record NZ_VPED01000035.1, on the reverse strand, counting down.
AGAATATTTAAATAAACTGGGTCTTTGGGAAAAACGCTCTACTCAAGCTCGTATGCTTTCAGGTGGTATGAAACGTCGCCTGATGATCGCCCGTGCGATGATGCATGAACCAAAATTACTGATTCTGGATGAACCAACCGCCGGTGTGGATATCGAATTGCGTCGTTCCATGTGGGATTTTCTTAATGAAATGAACGGTAATGGTACTTCTATTATTTTAACGACTCACTATCTGGAAGAAGCAGAGATGTTGTGTCGTCGAATTGCGATTATCGATCGTGGTGTGATCAAAGAAGATACCACTATGAAGAACTTCCTGAATCAGCTTAATGAAGAATCCTTTATCTTCGATCTGGCTGCGCCTATTGAGCCATTAAATATTGAAATTATTGGTGTGAAATTTAATTTAGTTGATCCAATGACCTTAGAAGTGACACTGGATAAAGCTCATAGTATGAATGACCTATTCCAGTTACTGGAATCACAAAACATTCAGGTACGCAGTATGCGTAACAAGTCAAACCGCTTAGAAGAACTGTTTGTGAAAATGGTCGAGAAAAATCTGGATGGAGCTGCACAATGAATATAAACCAGCTCGGCGTCGCCTTATATACCATCGTTCATAAAGAAGTCCGTCGCTTTATGCGGATCTGGCCACAAACCCTGTTGCCACCTGCCATTACTATGAGTTTATATTTCGTGATCTTCGGTAATCTGGTCGGTTCACGTATTGGGGAAATGGGCGGCTATAGCTATATGGAGTTTATTGTCCCCGGTCTGATCATGATGGCGGTGATTACCAACAGTTATGCCAATGTCTCTTCCAGCTTCTTTAGCTCAAAATTTCAGAAAAGCATTGAAGAGCTGATCATGAGTCCGGTGCCTTTACATGCTATTTTATGGGGTTATGTATTGGGTGGGGTAATTCGTGGTCTATTTGTAGCGATTATTGTCAGTGCCATGAGCCTGTTTTTTGCAGACCTTTATATTACCAACTGGTTTGTGACTATATATACAGTACTCATTACCTCGCTATTATTCTCTCTAGGCGGTTTTATTAATGCTGTCTATGCTAAATCTTTTGATGATATCTCGATCATCCCGACTTTTGTACTTACACCACTGACCTATTTAGGCGGTGTATTTTATGCGATTTCAGCCTTAAGTCCGTTCTGGCAAAATCTCTCTTTAGTTAACCCGATCGTGTATATGGTCAATGCGTTCCGTTTCGGCATTTTAGGTCATAGTGATGTCAATGTTTCCGTTTCATTGGTCGTGATTACTTTCTGGTGTGCCGTGCTTTACGGTATTGCTTACTATTTATTGTCTCGTGGTTCAGGAATGCGTGAATAATGAGTGTAGAACATTCTCTCCTTGGTAAAGACACCAACTACCCAACAGAGTATCAACCCGATATTTTGTTCCCGATTTCTCGTGCGCCTGCCCGTGAAAAATATGCCCATGTTGAAGCTATTCAGCAAGGCAAAGACTGGTGGCATGTTTTTGAAATTTCATGGTTAAATTCTGTCGGCATACCTCAAGTGGCTATTGGTCGGATTACCCTGCCAGCATTTTCCCCAAATCTCATTGAATCAAAGTCTTTAAAGCTCTATTTCAATAGCCTGAACTTTGCCAAGTTTGATTCAAAAGAGGCCTTTATTGCAACTGTAGAAAAGGACCTCTCAAAAGCTGCCGGTGCTGAAATCACGTTGGATCTTTTCCATGTTGATGAACTAGAAATTTCCAAGCCTGAAGGTATCTGTATTGATGACCTGACTCCGGAACGCCTGGAAAATCATCCAGATGCTTCTTTATTGTCTTTAGATCAGTACAGCGATGAAAATATCGAAGTACAACTCTATTCACATTTATTAAGAAGTAACTGCCCAGTCACTGGACAACCGGACTGGGGTACAGTATTTATACGCTATCAGGGTAAAAAACCTTGTTATAAGAGTATTTTGGCTTATATTATTTCGTATCGTCAGCACAACGGTTTTCACGAACAATGTGTGGAACAGATGTTTGCCGATATCTGGCAAAATCTGAAACCGGAAAAGTTGATGGTATATGCGACCTATACACGCCGTGGTGGATTGGATATCAACCCTTGTCGTGTATCGGATTCCACATGGATGCCTCGCCCTATTCGTTTAGCGCGACAATAAAAAACATTGAGGTTTAAGAATGCCTTTTTTTGGTTTTATTCCTTCTGCAGAACTATTAAATACAATTCAGACTGCACAGAAAAATAAAAACTCGAGTGAACCGCTTTATCCACTGCGGGATAAAACTGCATTAATGATTAATGATGAAATTATTGATGCAATTCTCACGGAACTGGTACGCCGTTTTCCTGCAAGCGAAAAACGCGATACGGCAGAAAAACTGGCAGGCTATATCAAGTCTACTGTGGCAGTGTTACTGAAACAGTTACTGAGTAAAGCACCAAATGAAGTCGTCAAGGAGTCGATTGCTTTTTCTGAACGCAGCCTGTTTAAAGATCCGGAAGGAAATTTGCGTATTGGTGAATCACTGGATGCCAATCTGGTCACCAATCTAAAACACCATTATGCAGAATTAAAAGCTGGCCAAAGTGTCGATAAGCAGAGTCTCAGCAATCTGTACAAACAGTTTGGTGAAGCGACTGTACGTCATTTCATGGTCGACTTTAATAAAACCTTAGATTTAGGCATGATTAAACGCAAGGCTGCTGATATTGGTGCTTCAGCAGTAATCAAGGCGATTAATATTGCAGCAGATAAAATCATCCTGAATTTAAATAAGGATGAACTTCAGGCAATGGCAGAATATCACGACACCCTATTCTTTACTGAATAAAGCCGCATATTTATTCAAATAATGCAGATTAAGCCTGACTTCGGTCAGGCTTTTTTGTGGCTTAAGAAATAGCTTGTTACAATTATTGTGAACTAAAATACAAAATGCTGAAAAAACAACCAACCCTTTCCTGTTTTTAAGGGAGTTTATATGACTCCTATTCATCAGAATGTTATCTTTAATATTGCCTCTAATGCCAGAAAATTGAGAAAAGTGAATTGATCTTTTTCATGGCACGATTCAAATGACATAGCCACAAACCTATCAAAAAATTGGAAATCATACCAAGATGTTGAAATCGAATTTTTATAAAAAATTGAAGCAGCTTTCGATCCTTGTCAGTGCATTCGGACTCAGTAGTTTAAGCCTGGCCAACGATTTTCAATATCATCCCTCTTATGCCAGTTTCAAGCAGAATACCATGCAGGCCTATGGTCTAAGTGCCCAGCAAGTAGACAGTGCAATGACGGGAGCAAAAAATCTTCCAAATATTATCAATATCATGAATCGTCCAGGTGAAAGTAAGCCTTGGTATGCCTATAAGACCAATTTTCTGTCTGAAGGTACGATTCAACGTGGTGTACGTTTCAAGCAGCAATATGCTGCAACACTAAATCGCGCTGAGCAGCAGTTTGGTGTACCACAATCGATCATTTTGGGTATTTTGGGGGTAGAGACCGGTTTTGGCAGCAACAAGGGTTCATTTGTGACCCGTGATGCACTGGCAACTCTTGGCTTTGGTTATGAACGTCGTGCGCAATACTTCCAGGATGAACTGGCGGCATTGATCGCATGGTCATATAAAGATGGTGTGTCAGCATCCTCGATCGTGGGTTCTTATGCAGGTGCTGTGGGCTATCCGCAGTTTATGCCAAGTAATATTCCAAAGTATGGGGTCGACTATGATGGCAATGGCCATATCGATCTGCGCAATTCTGCGGTAGATGCGATTGGTTCAATTGCAAACTATCTGGCTCAAAATGGCTGGCAACGTGATCAGCCAATAGCTTTCCCTGCCCGTTATAGCGGTTCGAATCCTGATTCTGTCATCGCCAAGGATCTCACACAGCCAACGCCTTATGGAGTAATCAAAACCCAAGGGATCAGTCCGATGAATCCGATTGTTCGTATTGATGATCTTGATATGGTCAATGTTATTCAATTACAAGAAAATTACGGACCGATTTACTATATTACTTATCCGAATTTTCAAGTGATTACCACGTACAATCGTAGTCGTATGTATGCCACTGCATTGTGGCTTTTAGGTACAGAAATTACGAGCCGATAACAGTAAAATTTCCTACCAACCATTAAAGTCAAGATTTTTATTAAACAAAATGCCTATTTTTTAGGCATTTTTTACGCCTTGTTACAATATTGATTATTTTTTAATCAGTCATTGTTTATTTTGCGTACTTTTTTTAACTATTTTAATTAAACACTAGACAGCCAGTTGCCAGCATGAATATTATCCAATTCGTTAAATGTAGTTGCATAAGTTAAATATCAGGCATGTTTATAGGGTTATCAGCTACTTAGGCCCAATCTAATGAAACATGCTGTTAGGAGTTGATTCAATGCATTCTTCTTTTCTGAAGTATTTTATGGCCATCGCCGCGACCGTTACCCTAACGCAATCGCAAGCAGATATGGTTCAGTCATCATCATTCAATAATGATCATGACAATTCGCGTCTTGCAGCGCGTGTATTAAACAAAGAAGCTCAAAGCTTCAATTCAAATTTCACAAATTTGAACAGCCTTTCAATCACTGAGCGTTCTGGCGATAAAGTTCGTCGTCAAACCATTGCAGCAAAAATTGCAATTCCTGCAGAAGAGCCTTCAGTGATTGAGAAACTGAACAATGTTGCTTCAAACACAGTTCGTAAATTCAGTCAGACAGGTACAGCATCTTGGTATGGCCGTCAGTTCCATGGCCGTAAAACTGCCAGTGGTGAAACATTCGATATGAATGCAATGACTGCTGCACACCGTAGCCTGCCATTAAACTGCTTTATCCGCGTGACTAACAAAAACAATGGTAAGAGTGTTGTCGTGAAGGTGAATGACCGTGGTCCATTCCATGGCAACCGTGTTCTAGATTTATCTTACGGCGCTGCTAAACAGCTTGGTATTACCAATGCTGGTACTGCACATGTTAATATTGAGCGTGTAGATGGTCCAAACTCATAAGATTTGACCGCTCTACATTTAACTCAAAAGCCACAGTCATGTGGCTTTTTTATTTGGTGATGTAGAGCAAGAATTCGAACTACTTTTATCCTTAATACTGTCGATATTATTCCATTCAGATATAGGCCTCCTCTCCTTTACTCACCCACTATCGATTTCACTTTGACCATCCCCTCAAACTGTTTTATATTTTGAAAATAACAGTACGTTCATGGATGAGAGCGATAGAATGAAAACAATATCCGAATGGTTAAATGAATATAGTGAAAGTCATCAAAATAAAACCAACAAACTGATCCATTGGGTCTGCGTGCCTACCATCTATTTTTCCATTATTGGCATCATGGCGCACTTTAGCGCTTTACTAACTGCCCTGCTCCTGGTTCTGTCTTTTGTGTTTTATGCACGTTTAGATATCGTACTGGCTGTGGCAATGGCAGTACTAACGCTGATGATGGCCTGGTTCATCTGGATCTTGCCTGTAGGTATCGGCTTCTTTATGGCCCTGTTTGTTTTTGCCTGGATTGGGCAATTTTATGGACATAAAGTCGAAGGTAAAAAGCCTTCTTTCTTCAAAGACCTTCAATTCCTTCTCATTGGCCCGTTATGGTGCATGGATGCCTATTTAGGCAAAGTCCTACCTAAATGGAAATCTCGTCAATCTGAGGCAATACAGTGCGCTTAAAGCGTATGTAATATCATTACATTTATAAAACCAAGGAAAATTCCCTTATTGATAGGTTTTTCCTTGGTGTTTTAACCAACCACTGATGTGCTTATTGGATGGATCATGATGGGTCCAATGAATCACCCCGCCTTTTTCGCTATATTCATACTCACCAAAAAACACAACCTGATCCCCTTTTTGAATATTCTGGATGCGTGGTGCCAGATCAATATTGTGCGCAACCAATACAGTTTGACCAGTGGATAACTCCAGAATAAATTTCTGATGACGGGAACCTTCATTATCATCTTTTAATAATGCTATCACCTTACCGCTTGCTTGAACCTGAAGATCACTTTGTCTTTACTGGTAAGCTTGCTCTATACGCTGGGTATCATCAGAAAGCTTATGCGTACTTTTTTGAACATGAGTCTGCTGTTGAATCGCAACTTCTGCTGAGGGTACAAAAGTATTGGTCTGTTGTTTAGATTCTGATAAATCCAGACCTAAATAAGCAGCCACCAAAAGTGCAATGACAGCCCCGATCCCCATATGGGTTTTATTTGCCATAATTCCCCCTTGATCATTCTTTATTTAGTCATAAAAAAAGCCCCATTCGGGGCTTTTTTCTAATTCGTTACCGAATTATTTTGCAGCAGCCTGAGCAGCAGCAACTTCTTCAGCGAAAGAAAGCTCAGCTTTCTTCTCGATACCTTCACCCACTTCGAAACGAACGAAGTTAGCAACAGTAGTACCAGTCGCTTTAAGAACTTCAGCAACTTTCTTGTCGTTGTCGATTACGTATTGTTGACGCTCAAGAACAACTTCGTTCAGGTATTTCTCAACAGAACCTACAACCATTTTCTCAACGATGTTTGCTGGTTTGCCAGATTCAAGTGCTTTAGCTTCAGCGATTTCTTTTTCTTTCGCGATAAGGTCAGCAGGAACTTGTTCAGCGTTTACAGCAACCGGATTGAATGCAGCAATGTGCATTGCCAAGCCTTTACCAGTTTCAGCATCACCTGAGTAAGATACAACAACACCGATACGAAGACCGTGTTTGTAAACAGCAAGGTTTTCACCTTCAACAATTTTCGCACGACGTACTTGAATGTTTTCACCGATTTTTTGAACTAGCGCAATACGAGCTTCTTCTACAGTAGCGCCATCTTCAAGTTTAAGTTCAGCGATTTTAGCAGCGTCAGTTTCGTTTGCAGCAAGTGCAGCAGCAGCAACTTTCGCAGAGAAACCAGCAAAGTTTTCGTCTTTAGCAACGAAGTCAGTTTGGCAGTTTACTTCTAGAAGGATTGCTTTGTTGCCTTCTTGAGCAATTGTGATCGCGCCGTCAGCAGCAATGTTACCAGCTTTTTTAGCTGCTTTTGCTTGACCAGATTTACGAAGGTTGTCGATCGCTAATTCGATGTCACCACCAGCTTCTGTCAAAGCTTTTTTACATTCCATCATTGCTAGACCAGTACGATCACGCAGTTCTTTAACCATGCTTGCTGTAACTGCAGTCATGTTTATCTCCTAAATTCGGTAGAAAATGAATTCTTTTTAGAACAGAAACGGCCCAGAGGATTCTCATGGGCCGCCTGCATACATAACGCTTACTTTGCCACCATCACGTGTCGCAAAAATGACAAGCTAGCGTCTAACGCATTAAGCCTCAGAAGCAGGAGCTTCTTCTGCTTTAGCTTGTGCATTTGCTTGTGATTGAGCATATTCTTTACCAGCAAGAATCGCATCAGCCATAGCAGAAGCATAAAGTGTTACTGCACGGATCGCATCGTCGTTACCCGGAATAACGTAGTCTACGTTGTCTGGGTTAGAGTTAGTATCAACGATACCGATTACAGGAATACCAAGGTTTTTAGCTTCTTTAATTGCAATCGCTTCGTGATCAACGTCGATTACGAATAATGCGTCAGGTAAACCACCCATGTTTTTAACGCCGCCTAAAGCACGTTCAAGTTTTTCCATCTCACGGCTACGTTCTAAAGCTTCACGTTTAGTAAGTTTAGCGAAAGTACCGTCTTGAGATTGAGTTTGAAGGTCTTTTAAACGGTTGATAGATTGGCGAAGAGTTTTCCAGTTCGTCAACATACCACCTAACCAACGGTGATCTACGTATGGTTGACCAGCGCGTTGAGCTTGTTCACGGATGATTGCAGAAGCAGCACGTTTAGTACCAACGAACAAAACTTTGTTCTTTTTGCTAGCCAATTGGTTAGCGAAGTTCAAAGCATCATTTAACGCAGGAACAGTGTGCTCAAGGTTGATGATGTGAATTTTGTTACGCGCGCCAAAGATGTATTGACGCATTTTTGGGTTCCAGAAACGAGTTTGGTGACCAAAGTGCGCGCCAGCTTGTAGAAGGTCGCGCATGCTTACGTTGTAATCTGCCATTTTCTTTACCTTAAAGTTTGGGTTAGGCCTCCATATATCCGCATTCTCCACCCTTGCGGGCACCCAGAGTAATGTGACGATATATGTGCGGATTTTTAATACACCATTCAATCAGCCTCGCAAATATATTCACGAAAAAGCATTTGATAAAATGGGCGGCTATTTATACCATAGTCACATACAAATTTCCAAAAGTTTTTAGAGATCATGAACACTACTTATCAAGCTCCCCGTCGTTTAATCAAATCCGCTGAAGATATCGAAAAGATGCGTATCGCTGGACGACTGGCTGCAGAAGTGTTGGATATGATCAAACCGCATATCAAACCCGGCGTAACGACACTGGAATTGGATACGATTTGTCATGACTATATTGTAAATGTGCAGAATGCCATTCCTGCATGTTTAGGTTATGGTGCAGCGCCTGGCCGCCCTGCTTTCCAGCATACAATCTGTACATCTGTAAACCATGTGGTCTGTCACGGGATCCCATCTGAAAACAAGATCCTGAAAAAAGGCGATATTTTAAACATTGACGTCACTGTCATCAAAGATGGTTTCCATGGGGATACCAATATGATGTACATCGTGGGTGGTGAAACTTCAATCCTAGCAAACCGTCTGTGCAAAGTCGCTCAAGAAGCCATGTATCGTGGTATGGCTGTGGTGAAACCAGGTGCTACTATTGGTGACATTGGTCATGCGATTCAAAAATATGTTGAATCTGAACGCTTTAGCGTTGTCCGTGAATACTGTGGCCATGGCATCGGTACGACTTTCCATGATGAACCACAAGTTCTGCACTATGGTCAACCAGATACTGGTATGGTGCTTGAAGAAGGTATGACTTTTACGATTGAACCTATGGTGAATGCCGGTGTTTGGCAAACCAAACTATTGGGTGATAAATGGACTGTTGTCACTAAAGACCATAAATTATCGGCTCAATATGAGCACACTCTTTTAGTAACAAAAAATGGTATTGAAGTGCTGACTGCTCGTCCTGAAGAAGATTTGTCACGTTTTAGTGCATAACAACAACACTTCCTCATATAAATGGTCACTTTAAAGTGGCCATTTTTAGTTTATATTTCCCCTATTATTCTCATCCTCAAAGCATATTCTTAGTTCCTGTTTATCTAAACTACCTATCGATGTTCAAGATAAGGTTGCACTGATTCAGCATTTTTTTCGTATATTTTTCCAAATTCTTTTGCCCAATGTGCACCATTTTAGGCTAAGATAATGTGCTTTTTATTTTTTAATCCCTATAAGAAGGAATACTGCCGTGGACGTACGTCTCTCTGATCGTGTGAATGCCATCAAACCGTCCCCTACGCTTGCTGTGACAAATAAGGCTGCTGAACTGAAAGCTGCTGGTCACAACGTTATTGGTTTGGGCGCAGGTGAGCCAGATTTTGATACCCCTCAACACATCAAAGATGCAGCAATTGCAGCAATTAACAACGGTTTCACCAAATACACCGCTGTTGATGGTACGCCAGGTCTTAAAAAAGCAATTATTGCTAAATTAAAACGTGACAATAACCTTGACTATCAAGCAAACCAAATCCTGGTTTCTTGTGGTGGTAAACAGTCTTTCTTTAACTTGGCACTTGCTTTGTTAAACAAAGGTGATGAAGTGATCATCCCCGCTCCATTCTGGGTAAGCTATCCAGATATGGTGATCATTGCTGAAGGTACACCAGTAATCGTGAAATGTGGTGAAGAACAACGTTTTAAAATTACTCCTGAGCAATTAGAAGCTGCGATCACTGACAAAACTCGTCTAGTGGTATTAAACAGCCCTTCTAACCCGACTGGCATGATCTACACTAAAGCTGAATTAGAAGCTTTAGCTGCAGTACTGCGTAAATACCCAGAAGTATTCATCGCATCTGATGACATGTACGAACCAATCCGCTGGGAAGATGAATTCTACAACATCGCAACTGTTGCCCCAGACCTTTACGACCGCACTATCGTATTAAACGGTGTGTCTAAAGCATATGCAATGACAGGCTGGCGTATCGGCTATGCAGCGGGCCCTGCTAAACTGATCGGTGCGATGAAAAAAATCCAGTCTCAATCAACTTCTAACCCAACTTCTATTTCACAAGTTGCTGCAGAAGCTGCATTGAATGGTCCTCAAGACGTTCTTGTACCAATGGTTGAAGCATTTAAACGTCGTCATGACCTAGTTGTGAATGGCTTGAATGACATTAAAGGTATTTCTTGCCTGCCTGCTGACGGTGCATTCTATGCATACGCAAACATCAAACCATTGATCCGTGCGAAAGGTCTGAACTCTTGCACAGAATTCTCTGCTTGGTTACTGGAAGAAACTGGTGTTGCAGTCGTTCCTGGTGATGCATTCGGCCTAGGTGGTTTCATGCGTATCTCTTACGCAACTGCTGATGAAGTATTAGTTGATGCACTTGCACGTATCAAAAAAGCTGCTGATTCTATCGAAGGCGTTGATGAAGCGATTGCTTCTATCGAAGCTGAAAAAGCTGCAAAATAATCTAATTGATTAGATAAAAAACCCGCGATCATCGCGGGTTTTTTATGCAGTTTGTAGATGCTTACGGTATTTAAGTCCCAAACAAAGTAAACACATCAATGCGGCAAAGGTATAGGAAATAGCAAGCATCCACCAGAAACCACTTATTCCTGAAACATCCAGGTTGAAATTGAAGAGCGACACTGGATGATAAGCCAAATACCAACCTCCACCCAATCCACCTAATAGCAGTACTCCACTAAAAATAAACATGGGGAATACCACCACTTTCCAGCAGCGCAGCATATTGACGCTAATCGCCAGAATCGCATCAAAAATATGCATCCAGCACAATAAGAACATCAATGCCAGACTCACCGTAAGCACATCCGTATGATCACTAAATAGCGCCACAATCGGTTTTTGAAAAATTACGATCAAGATCGCCAAAACAATTGCGCTTGCAACCACCACACGTAACGCTTTAAAAGTTAAATCCCAGGCAGATTGCACTTGATTTGCACCAATCCTAGTAGAGACCAGAATGCTAAAAGCAGAGCTCATCGAAAATGGCACCATAAACAGCAGGCCAGCCAAACCCATCGCTACTTGATGCGCATTCACTATTATCTCCCCCAAAGGCAAGATCAATAATGCAATCGCACTAATTGTAAAGACATCAATAAATACGACAATTGCTGAGGGTAAGCCGATTCTTAAGATTTTTAGCAAAGTCTTAAAATGGAAGAATTGTCCGGACCAGTGCACACGCAACTGCTTTTCTAGAAATATCAGGTAATACACCACTAATAGTGCCCATTGAACAGTCAGATGAGCAATGAAAGCTCCCTTAACTCCATAGGCAGGTACATAACCCTGAATCCCAAAAATCAGGCAATAGGCCAAACTCACTTTGAATATCAGATAAAAAATATTGGCATAGAACACACGCTTCGCCTCACCACAGGCTTGCGTTAAAATACTTGGATTCTCAAATGAAGTGCAACAGAGATTAAATTATTGGAAGGAAGCAAGATGAGCTAGCATTTTGCTTCCGACCGACCAAAGTCAAAGTTGCATCATGAACTATACTCATCTTACTCAAGAAG